>CANRMG010000051.1 GCA_947631675.1 uncultured Oscillospiraceae bacterium | reverse complement strand
GCCGAGGCGGTGGTGGCCGCCCGGGAGCAGGCGCCCATCGAGACCACCGGCCAGTTCGTGGAGATCATCAAAAGGACCATGCCCGCCGCGGCCCTGCGGGAGAAGCAGCATCCGGCCAAGCGGTGCTTCCAGGCGGTGCGCATCGCGGTCAACGACGAACTGGGCGCCCTGGAGCGCATGCTGGACACGGCGCCGGACCGGCTGGTGAAGGGGGGCAGGCTCCTGGTCATCAGCTTCCACTCCCTGGAGGACCGGCTGGTGAAGGAGGCCATACGCAAGCGTGAGAACGGCTGTACGTGCCCGCCGGACTTCCCGGTGTGCACCTGCGGTTTTGTAAAGACCTTGAAGAGCGTCACCCGCAAGCCCGTCTCTCCCGATCTAGAGGAGCTGGCGGAGAACCCCCGGGCACGAAGCGCCCGGCTGCGAATTGCCGAAAGGGTATGAACATGGAAGACGTCAGGACCTTCAAAACCTATAACTTCGTCACCGGCGCCGTGGACGGCACCATGGCCTACGACTTCTCCAACCCGCTGCTCTATCCCGAGAAGGAAGAAGAGGTCCGGCAGGCGCCGGAGAAAAAGCCGGCCCGCCGGCCGAGAGGCCGCCGGCAGGAGTGGGTCCGGGAGGAGGCCCAGGGCGAGGCCAGCGCCGCCGCCGTGGAGCGAAACCGCCAGGGCGTCTCCGTGGTATCCCTGCTGGGCGCGGCCTGCGCCGTGGTGCTGATCACCATGATGCTCCTGGCCCAGATACGGCTCACGGACATCTCCCACACCGCCGCGGCCCTGGAACAGCAGATCTCCCAGCTGGAGGCGGACCGGGCAAAGCTCACCGTGGAGTACGAGACGATCTTCAACCTGAAGGACGTGGAGGAGCAGGCCATCGACGTGCTGGGGATGCAGGAGCCGGACGACAGCCAGATCGTATATCTGTCCGGCGTGGCCTCCGCAGACAAGGCTGTGGTGGTCACAAAAGAGCAGACGGATCTGTTCTCTCTGGGTGTGAAAGACATCCTGTCCTCGGTCAAGGCATATTTCAGTTGACAGAGGTATTATACTGGTAATGACAGGAGACGATAGCATACCCACCCAAAGGAGAATCCGATATGTCCAAAAAGCGCCGGGAGAGCAAAAAAGCCTCTTCGCCCAACAGAATGATGCTTCGCCGCACACTGTTCCTTATGATAGTGTGCGGCATAGTTGCATTTATCGCGCTGGGCGCACGGCTGTTCCAGCTGCAGGTTTTGGACCACGATATGTACGAGACCGCCGCCATGGAGCAGCAGCTTCGGGAGACCGTTGTCACCGCCCGGCGGGGGGCCATCTACGACCGGAACATGAACATCCTGGCCATGAGCGCGTCGGTGAGCAATATCTTCATCAGCCCCGCCGAGATCGATATGAACCACGAAAACCCTGTCTACATCGCCCAGGGCTTGGCCAATATCCTGGGCGTGGACTATGAGGAGATATACCAGAAGACCCTGAACAAGGAGTCCTGGTACTCCACCATTGCCCGGAAGGTGGACGACGAGACCACCGAGAAGGTCCGGGAGTTCAAGGAGAACAAGGGAAAGGATGCCAACGGCAACCCCGTGGCCGACGAGAAGGACTCCGTGTCCCTCACCGGCGTGAAGATCGAGGAGGCCAGCCGGCGGTACTATCCCTATTCCAGCCTTGCCTGCCACGTGGTGGGCTTCACCGGCTCCGACGATCACGGCCTGGCGGGCCTGGAGTACTACTACGACAAGACCCTGGCCGGGGAGGACGGGCGCATCGTCCGGGCCACCAACGCCTTCGGCACGGACATGATGTTCACCGACTTCGAGGACTATTACGACGCCGAGGACGGCCAGAGCATCGTCACCACCATCGACACCACCGTCCAGTACTACCTGGAAAAGCACCTGCAGAGCGCCATAGAGGACTACGACCTGCAGGACGGCGCGGCGGGCATCGTCATGGACGTGAACACCGGCGCCATCCTGGGCATGGCCTCCCTGGGTGAGTTCGACCCCAACAACTACGCGGCCCTGCCCGAGGAGACATTGCAGCAGATCGAGGAAAACTCCGCCGGCCTCACCACCGAGGAGCACGACGCCCTCATCGGGGAGGCGCGGGCGGAGATGTGGCGCAACAAGGCCCTCACCGAGACCTATGAGCCCGGCTCCGTCTTCAAGATCATCACTTTGGCCTCGGGCCTGGAGAGCGGCGCCATCAACATGAACTCCGTCTTTTACTGCGGCGGCAGCATCGACGTGCTGGGCCGTACGGATCCCCTGAACTGCGCCAACATCTACGGCCACGGGGACCAGACATTGACCGAGGCGGTCATGCACTCCTGCAACGTGGCCTTCACCCTCATCGGCCAGTACATCGGCGCGGAGCGGTTTTACGACTACATTCGGGCATTCGGCCTGTTCGACAAGACCGGCGTGGACCTGACCGGCGAGGCGGGGAGCCTCTGGTGGGACGAGGACGTGTTCTTCGACAGGAACAACCTCTCCCAGCTGGCGGCGGCCTCCTTCGGCCAGACCTTCACCATCACGCCCATGCAGCTGATCACCGCGGTCAGCGCCGTCACCAACGGCGGCTACCTCATGCAGCCCTATATCGTCAGCGAGGTGCTGAACGCCGACGGCACGGTGGCCAAGCAGACCGAGCCCACCGTCATCCGCCAGGTCATCAGCGAGGAGACCAGCAAGAAATGCTGCGAGATCCTGGAGCAGGTCGTCAGCAACGTGAACGAGGGCACCGGTACCAACGCCTACGTGGCCGGCTACCGGGTGGCGGGCAAGACCGGCACCTCCGAGGACGTGGTCTATGAGGCCGTCCACGGCACGAAGAAGTACATCGCCTCCTTCCTGGGCTTCGCCCCGGCGGACGACCCGGTGGTGGCGGTGCTGGTGCTGCTGGAGAACCCCGGCCCGGAGAACAAGTTCTCCGTGGGCGGCGGCACCATGGCCGCGCCGAAGGTGGGCATGATCCTGGCGGACATCCTGCCGTACCTGGGCGTGGAGCCCGAGTACGCCGAGGGCGAGAGCGGCATCGTGGACCGGCGGCTGCCCCGGGTGGTGGGCAAGACACCGGAGGAGGCCCGGCAGATATTGGAGGAGGCGGGCTTCGCCATCAAGTCCATCGAGGGCACCGGCCCCGCCGTCACGGCCCAGATGCCCGCCGGCAACGCCAAGATCGCCGGCGGCAGCGAGATCGTGCTGTACTGCGACGCGGCCCCCGATACGGAGCTGGTGGAGGTGCCCAACCTGCTGGGACGGAGCTATGAGAACGCCAAGACCTTCGCCGGCTGGAGCAACCTCTATATCCGCGGCGAGGGAACCATGCTCAACAGCCCCATCATCATGACCGTGGACCAGAGCATCGAGCCGGGCACCATGGTGGAGCCGGGCACAGTCATCACGGTGACCCTCAGCGACAGCTCGAAACTGACGATATGGTGACAGGAATATGAAACTGCGTGAACTGATAGAGGACATAGAGGTCGCCGCCCTTAAAGCGGACCCGGACACGGAGATAAAGGGGATACGCTACGACTCCCGGTCCGTGGAGCCGGGGGACCTGTTCGTGGCGGTGAAGGGGCTTAAAAGCGACGGCCATAAGTTCATCCCCATGGCGCTTTCCAAGGGCGCGGCGGCCGTGCTGTGCCAGGACGTGCCGGAAGGGGAGGGACCCTGGGTGGTGACGCCGGACAGCCGGCTGGCCCTGGCCCTGGTCTCCGGGACCTGGTTCGGTCACCCTGCCCGGCGTATGACCATGGTGGGCGTCACCGGCACCAACGGCAAGACCACCTCCACCATCCTCATCAAGCACCTTTTGGAGGACAGCCTGGGTGCCAAGGTGGGTCTGGTGGGCACCATCTCCAACTGGATCGGGGATGAGGAGCTGCCCACGGAGCGGACCACGCCGGAGTCCTATGACCTGCAGGAGCTGTTTTATAAGATGGTCCAGGCGGGCTGCACCCACGCGGTGATGGAGGTATCCTCCCACGCGCTGGCCCTGGACCGGGTGGCGGGCGTCCATTTCCAGGCGGGACTTTTCACGAACCTGACCCAGGACCACCTGGATTTCCACAAGACCATGGAGGCCTACGCCGGGGCGAAGGCCCTGCTCTTTGAGCGGTGCGACAAGGCCGCCGTCAACGCCGGCGACCCCTGGGCGGGATTCATGCTGGAGAGGGCCAAGTGCCCGGTGTTGACCTATTCCGCCAAGGGGGATGCGGACCTGCGGGCGGAGGATATAACCCTCGCCGCCACCGGCGTCGCTTTCACGGCGGCGGAGGGGGGCGAGCGTGTAAGCGTCAGGCTGGGCGTGCCGGGGGCCTTCTCCGTGGAGAACGCCCTGACGGCTATCGCCGCCGGGCGGCTGCTGGGCGTGAGCCTTTCCCAGTGCGCCGCGTCCCTGGGCCGGGCCCGGGGCGTGAAGGGCCGGGTGGAGGTGGTGCCCACGCCGGACGACTTCGCCATCGTCATCGACTACGCCCACACCCCCGACGCCCTGGAAAAGGTGCTGAAGGCCATGCATGAGGTGACGGCCGGCCGCCTGGTGGCCCTTTTCGGCTGCGGCGGCGACCGGGATAGGACGAAGAGGCCCCTCATGGGCGCCATCGCCGCGCGGGAGGCGGACTTCTGCGTGGTGACCAGCGACAACCCCCGCTCGGAGGAGCCGGAGGCCATCATCCGGGACATCCTGGCGGGCATGCCGCCGGATACGCCCATGGAGGTGATCGCGGACCGGCCGGCCGCCATCCGCTGGGCCATAGATAACCATCGGCCGGGGGACGTGATCGTCCTGGCCGGCAAGGGCCACGAGACCTATCAGGAGGTCAACGGGGTAAAACGCCACATGGACGAGCGGGAGATCGTGGCGGAGCATTTGCAGAAGGAACGAGGAACGTGACATGACCACAAGACTGGTGATCAGCTTTCTGGCCGCATTCGTGCTGGCGGCCCTGTTCGGGTCGGCCTATGTACCCTGGCTGCGGAAGATCAAGGCCGGGCAGGAGATCAAGGAGATCGGCCCCAATTGGCACAAATCCAAGGCGGGCACGCCCACCATGGGCGGCGTCATCTTCATCATCGCCGTGACGGCGGTGGTGTTCACGCTGGGCTTCCCCTTCATCCGGGAGGGAGAGCTGGCGGCGGTGTTCGTATTGGCGTTCGCCCTGTTTTACGGTGCCATCGGCTTTCTGGACGACTTTGAAAAGCTGAAGCATAAGCAGAACCTGGGACTGTCCGCCCGGGCCAAGTTCATCCTGCAGCTGGTGGTGGCCATCGCGCTTTTGTACCTGCTGCGGCTGGAGGGGTATCTGACCCCCAGCCTGTATGTGCCCTTCTGGGACGTGACGGTGCGTCTGCCGGAGTGGCTCTACTTCGTCCTGGCTGCCTTCATCATCGTGGGAACGGTGAACGCCGTGAACATCACCGACGGCATCGACGGCCTGGCGGCCAGCGTGTCCGTGCCGGTGTTTTTGTGCTACACCGCTATCTGCTTCGTCTGGGGCACCCAGTTCCGTTCCCTGGGGGTGTTCTGTGCGGGGCTCACCGGCGGGCTGTTCGGCTTTTTGGTGTACAACTTCCACCCGGCCAAGTGCTTCATGGGCGACACGGGCAGCCTCTTTCTGGGGGGCGCCGTGTGCGGCATGGCCTTCGCCCTGGATATGCCCTTGATACTTATCCCCCTGGGACTCATATTCATCCTGGAGACCCTGTCCGATATAATCCAGGTGACCTACTTCAAGCTTACCCACGGCAAGCGGCTTTTCAAGATGGCCCCCTTCCATCACCATCTGGAGATGGGCGGATGGCTGGGCCACAAGTGGACGGAGGTCCAGATCGTGGCGCTGTTCACGTCTGTGAGCGTGATATGCGCCGTCGCGGCGTTTTTCGCCAGCGTGGGCCGCTACGCCTGAAACACGTTTAGGAGGTGAAGGAGCATGGCGTCAAAGTCTGACGCGGCGCTGCTGTACGACGGTTCCCGTCTGGCGGACTATACGGAGGATACCGGCGCGGACCGGGGCTCGGTGGATTTGCCATTCGCGCTTTTGAGCCTGCTGCTGCTGACGGTGGGCCTCATCATGGTCCTGTCGGCCAGCTTCGCCCGGGCCTATTACGACCCCACCAACTCCACCGGCGGCAACGCTACATACTACTTCGTGCGCCAGGCCCTGTTTGCCCTGTGCGGCGTGGGCGTGATGTTTCTGTGCTCCCGGCTGCCCATGGGCCTTTACCGGAACGTGTCGCCCATCGTGATGCTGGTGAGCCTGGCCCTGCTGGTGCTGGTGCTCGTCCCCGGCATCGGCGAGAAGGCCAACAACGCCCGGCGCTGGATCAATCTGGGCTTCACCACCTTCCAGCCCTCGGAGATCGCAAAGATCGGCATCATCATGTATTTCTCCCTGCTCATATGCCGGAGCAAGGAGCGGATATCCTCTATCAAGAGCCTGATCCCCTTCGTGGGGTGCCTGGCGCTGGTGTGCATGCTGCTGGTGCTGGAGCCACATATGTCCGCCATCATCATCATCGTCGTCATCGGCATGGTGATGCTGTTTCTGGGCGGGCTGCCTCTTTACTGGTTCATCGGCGGCGGCACGGCGGCCGCGGCGGTGCTGGGCGTGGGCTACGCCCTGTTCCCCTACGTGCGGGACCGGTTCTCTGCCTGGCTCAATCCCTTCGCCGACGCCTCCGACGCGGGCTATCAGATCGTCCAGAGCCTCTATACCATCGGCTCCGGCGGCCTGCTGGGGAAGGGCCTGGGCAACTCTATGCAGAAGTACCTCTACCTGCCGGAGGAGCACAATGACTTCATCTTCTCCGTGATCGGCGAGGAGCTGGGCTTCATCGGCTCCGCCCTGATCCTGGCCCTGTTCGCCCTGCTCATCATCCGGGGCTACTGGCTGAGCATGCACGCCCGGGACCGGTACAGTGCCCTGGTGGGCGCGGGCATCACCACCCACCTGGCCATGCAGGTGATACTGAACGTGGCGGTGTGCACCAACATGATCCCCTGCACGGGCATATCCCTGCCGCTTTTCAGCTACGGCGGCACGGCGCTGCTGCTGCAGCTGGCGGAGCTGGGCATCATCCTGAGCCTTTCGAGAGATATACCGGAGAAGAGATAGAATGAGAGTTTTATTCACCTGCGGCGGCACCGCCGGCCACATTAATCCCGCCCTGGGCGTGGCGGGACGCATCCAGGAGCTCATGCCCGACGCGGAGATATTATTTGTCGGCGCTGAGGGCCATATGGAGACGGAGCTGGTGCCCCGGGAGGGGTACGAGATAAAAACCGTCCCCATCTCCGGCTTCCAGCGCAGCTTCAAGCCCGCCAAGATCGTTGAAAACGTCCGCACGGTGGGCCGGCTCGTAAAGGCCTGCCGTCAGGCCAAGACCTATATAAAGGAGTTCAAGCCCGACGTGGCGGTGGGCACCGGCGGCTACGTGTGCTACCCGGTGCTGAAAATGGCCTCCGACATGGGCATCCCCACGGCGGTGCACGAGTCCAACGCCGTGCCGGGACTGACCACGAAGATGCTGGCCAAAAAGGTCGACCGCATATTGGTGGGCCTTGCCGAGAGCAGGGAGTTTTACAGCTGCCCGGAGAAGGTGGAGGTCACCGGCACCCCCGTGCGGGTGGACTTCATGAACACCGACAAGGCCCGCGCCCGGCGGGAGCTGGGCCTGGACCCGGACCAGCCGGTGGTGCTGGCGGTGTTCGGCTCTCTGGGCGCGGACTATATGAACGGCGCCATGGCCCAGTTCATCGGCCGGATGGAGGGGGACTTCCGCCTTATCTATGCCACCGGCAAGCGGTATTACGAGAAGGTCATGGCGGACCTGAACGCCAGGGGTCTGGCCGGCTCCGGCGCGGACGTGCGGGAGTACATATACGATATGCCCAAGGTCATGGCCGCGGCGGACGTCATCATCTGCCGCAGCGGGGCGTCCACCATCAGCGAGCTGACGTACCTGGGCAAGCCAGCGGTGATGGTGCCCAGTCCCAACGTGGTGAACCACCACCAGGAGAAGAACGCCCGGGTCCTGGAAAAGGCCGGGGCGGCGAAGATGCTCCTGGAGGGCCAGTTCACGGGCTCTGACCTCTACGACACGGTGACGGGCCTTTTGAACGACCCCGCCGCCATGGCGAAAATGCACGTGGCCAGCCTCAAAATGGGCGTCAACGATGCCACGGACCGTATCACATCCATCGTCTTGGGCCTGGCGGAGCAGGGAAAGAGGAAGTAAGCCCTGCCCCAGTGTCACGTTCCCGCCGGAGCGCATAGTATGTTGTATCGTAAAGCACACATACTGTGCCGGAGGGCGGAACATGAGTATTTGGCGCGTACAGGGCGGATGGCCGCTGGAGGGGAGAATCCCTGTCCAGGGGTCGAAAAACGCCGTGCTGCCGGTATTGGCGGCTGCATTGCTTACGGATGCGGAGACGGAGCTTACCAATGTTCCCGCCCTGCGGGACGTGGACGCCTCCCTGGACATCCTGCGCCGGCTGGGCTGCCGGGCAGAGCGGGAGGGAAACAGCGTATACGTGGACGCCCGCCGGGCGTCCGGCTGCGAGCTGGGACAGGATCTGACGGGCCGGATGCGCTCGTCGGTGATCTTCCTGGGCGCGGTGCTGGCAAGGTTCGGCCGGGCCCGCATCGCCCTGCCGGGGGGATGCGAGCTGGGACCCCGGCCGGTGGACCTGCATCTGCAGGTCATGAGAGCGCTGGGCGCGGAAGCGGAGATGGACGGGGACGACATCGTCTGCCGGGCGGAAAAGCTCGCCGGCGGCCATATCGACCTTTCATTCCCCAGCGTGGGGGCTACAGAGAACGCTATGATCGCCGCCTGCGGCGCCAAGGGCGTGACCGTCATCGACGGCGCGGCCCGGGAGCCGGAGATCGTGGAGCTGCAAGGCTTCCTGCGGGCCATGGGAGCGGATATGCATGGCGCGGGCACGTCCCGCATCGTCGTGAGGGGCTTTGCCTCTGTGAAGCGCGTGCGCTGGCGCGTCATGCCCGACAGGATCGCCGCGGCCACCATGCTGTGCGCCTGCGTGTGCGCAGGGGGCGACATAGAGCTGCGGGGACCGGACCCGGCCCATATAGAGACGGTCACGGAAAAGCTGGCCGCCATGGGCGCGAAGCTGGACATAGGGGACGGCCGGGTGCGTATCATCAGCCGGGCGAGACCCGGCAGCGGCGGCCTCATCGCCACGGGCCCCTATCCCGCCTTTCCCACCGACGCCCAGCCGCTGATGATGGCGGCGGCATTGCAGGCCCGGGGCGTGACGGTGTTCGAGGAGAACATATTCGACCGGCGTTTCCGCCACGCGCAGCAGATGGCCCGCATGGGCGCGGAGATCCGCCTGGAGGGCCGCCGGGCCGTGGTGACGGGCGTACAGCGCCTGCACGGGGCGGAGGTGCTGGCGGAGGACCTGCGGGGCGGTGCGGCGCTGGTGCTGGCGGGCCTTGGCGCGGAAGGGGAGACATACATAACGGACCCGGGCCACATGGACCGGGGCTACGAGGGATTGGACAGGGCGCTCACCGCCCTTGGCGCACATATCGAGAAGAGATAGCGAGGTAAATGCTTTGGCCAGACGGGACCGCTACGGTGTAGCAAGGAAGAAAAAGAAGAGAAACGCCTTTTTCGCGCCCCTTTCGTTTTTGCTGGTGTGCGTGGCGCTGGTGTTCGGCATGGGCGTGTTTTTCCGTGTGCAGACCATCGAGGTGCTGGGCGCGGTGTCCTATACCCCTGAGGAGGTCATCGAGGCCTCCGGCATCGACGAGGGCGACAACCTGTTCTTCATAAACCAGGCCTCCGCCGTCAGCCGCATCAACGCAAGGCTCCCTCTGGTGGAGTCGGCCCGGGTGGAGCGGGACCTGCCCAACCGCATCACCATCACCATCGAGGAGAGCAGCGCCGTGGCCTATGTGGACTGCGACGGCCTGGGCTGGATCCTGACGGGCAACTGCAAGCTCCTCAACAGCGCTACACCAGAGGAACTGGCAGGGCTCATCCATGTGCTGAACGTATCGCCCCTCAGCCCGGAGGCCGGCGCCTTCATGCAGGTGGAGCAGGCCGACGAGCTGAAGCTGAGCTATCTGAAAAGCATCCTGGGCAGCGTTGAGGAGCTGGGCATCCAAGCGGACGTGTCGGACCTGGACATGTCCAACCCCGCCAACCCTACCTTCCGCTACCAGGGCCGGTTCACCGTGCGCATGGGCTCCAACGACAACACGGACTACAAGCTGCGCATGCTCCTGAGCGCCGTGATGACCATGGAGGCCAACGAGGCGGGCACCTTCAACCTGTCCGACGGACTGCACGTTTATTTCACGCCGGACTGAAAAATGAAAATATTTCCTCCGTTTGACATAATATTTTTAAATAAACTATTGACCTCCGTGATTTTTCGTAATAAAATGTAATAAATATTATGTGAATCCTGCGAAAGGGCGTCATGCGCCCACATAGAATGCACGGGAGGCAAAAAAGATGGCAGCTAATTCTGTTGAGACGGGCCCCGAGAATGTTGTGACCCTGAAAGTCGTCGGCATCGGCGGCGCCGGCGGCAACGTTGTGAACAGGATGGTCAGCTCCGGTACCAGCGGTGTAGAGTTCATCGCCGTCAATACGGACAAGCAGGCCCTCAGCATGTCCACGGCGGACCAGAAGATCCAGATCGGTGAGAAGCTCACCCACGGCCAGGGCGCCGGCAGTGACCCCGACGTGGGCGAAAAGGCTGCCGAGGAGAGCCGCAATGAGGTGGCGAAGGCCCTGGAGGGCACGGATATGGTGTTCATCACCGCCGGCATGGGCGGCGGCACCGGCACCGGCGCGGGCCCTGTTGTGGCCGACATCGCCCGGGAGGCGGGCGTGCTCACCGTGGGCGTGGTCACGAAGCCCTTCGGCTTTGAGGGAAAAAAGCGCATGGATCAGGCCATGCACGGCATCGACCAGCTCCTGGGGAAGGTGGACAGCCTTCTCG
>CANRMG010000050.1 GCA_947631675.1 uncultured Oscillospiraceae bacterium | reverse complement strand
AGCGTGGGCGCCGTCACGGGTCTGGTGTGCATGAGCTGCGCGGTCCACCTGGAACAGCAGGGCGGCAGCATCCTCACAGCGCTTCTGCTGGGCCTGGGCATCGGTCTTGCCTTTGGCATCGTCCAGGGCTTCCTGGTGGCCCATCTGGGCATCCAGCCCTTCATCGTGTCCCTGGCGGGCATGTTCTTTGCCAAGGGCATGACCACCATCGTCAGCAAGGAGCCGGTGCGCGTGACCGGCGAGAGCTTCCTTGCCATCAAGAATATCCGCGTCACCGTGCCCGGGCTGGGTTCCAACAACAAGCTGGGCCAGTATGTGCCCGCCTATGTGGAGGTGGGCGTGATCATTGCGCTGGCGGTGGTGGTGATCCTGTTCTGTGTGCTGCGCTGGACGAAGCTGGGCCGCAGCTTCTATGCTGTGGGCGGCAACAACCAGAGCGCCAACATGCTGGGCATCAACGTCCGCCGGGCCAAGTTCCTGGCCCATGTGCTGTGCGGTCTGCTGGCCGGCCTTGGCGGGATATTGTACTTCCTGCACGTCGGCAGCGGCGATGTGGCAAACGGCGCCGGAGACGAGATGAACGCCATCGCATCCTCCATCATCGGCGGCACCCTTCTCACCGGCGGCGTGGGCAACATCGTCGGCACCTTCTTCGGCGTGCTGAGCTTGAACACCATCAAGCGCATCGTCTCCACCCTTGGCTTTGACGAGGCCTGGTGGTCCAACATCACCGTGGCGGCCATGATCTGCCTGTTCCTGGTGATCCAGAGCATCATTCTGATGCGCAAGAACAAGAAGTGACCGGTGGAAAAGGAGACGGCATGAACGACAACAAACTCTATCTGGGCGTGGAGTTCGGCTCCACCCGTATCAAGGCCGTCGCCATAGACGGGGCGTACCGCCCCGTCTCTTCCGGCGACTACACTTGGGCCAGCACCTATGAAAACGGCGTGTGGACCTACTCCCTGGACGAGGTCTGGACCGGCCTCAAGGCCGCCCTCGCGAAGCTGGAGGGCCGGGAAAACATTGCCGCCATGGGCGTTTCCGCCATGATGCACGGCTATCTGGCCTTTGACGAAAACTGGAAGCTTCTGGTGCCCTTCCGTACCTGGCAGAACACCATCACCGGCCCCGCCGCGGCGGAGCTGACGGAGCTGTTCGGCTTCAACATCCCCCAGCGCTGGAGCATCGCCCACCTCTATCAGGCCATCCTCAACGGCGAGGAGCATGTCTCCCGCATCCGGCACATCACCACCCTGGCGGGCTATGTCCACTACATGCTCACCGGCGTGAACGCGGTGGGCGTGGGCGAGGCCAGCGGCATGTTCCCCATCGCCCCCGACGGCAAGGGATATGACCCGGGCATGATGGAAAAATTCGACGCGCTCGTGGCGCCCCGGCACCTGCCCTGGCGTCTGGCCGACGTGCTGCCCGGCGTGATGCAGGCGGGTCAGGACGCGGGACGCCTGACCAAGGCGGGCGCCGCGCTGCTGGACGGTCTGCTCCCGGCGGAGAGCATCCTGTTCGCGCCGCCCGAGGGCGACGCGGGAACCGGCATGGTGGCTACCAACGCCGTGGCCCCCCGGACCGGCAACGTGTCCGCCGGCACCAGCATCTTCTCCATGGTGGTGCTGGAAAAGCCCCTGGCGAAGGTCTACGAGGAGATCGACCTGGTGACCACCCCCTCCGGCAGCCCCGTGGCCATGGTCCACTGCAACAACTGCACCAACGACACCAACGCCTGGGTGGGCGTGCTGAAGGAAACGGCGGAGCTGTTCGGCGCCGCGCCGGCCGCCGGGGACCTGTACACCAAGCTCTATCAGAAGAGCCTGGAGGGCGACCCGGACTGCGGCGGCGTGCTGGTGTGCAACTACCTGGCCGGCGAGGGCATCACCCATATGGACGCCGGCCGGCCCCTGGTGGTCCGCACCCCGGACGCCAAATTCACCCTGGCCAACTTCTTCCGGGCGCAGCTGTACGCCACCATGTCCACCCTGAAGCTGGGCATGGACATCCTGGCCTCGGAGCACGTGGCCATCGACTCCCTCACCGGCCACGGCGGTCTGTTCAAGACCCCGCTGGTGGGTCAGAGATACATGGCCGCCGCCTGCAACGCCCCGGTCACCTGCATGGAGACCGCCGGCGAGGGCGGCCCCTACGGCATGGCCCTGCTGGCCGCCTACCTGGTGAACAAGGCCGAGGGCGAGACCCTGGAGGACTACCTGCAAAACCGCGTTTTCAGCCACGCCAAGGGCACCACCCTGGCCCCGGAACAGGCGGACGTGGACGGCTTCAACACCTATATCCAGCGGTACAAGGCCCTTCTGGCCGTGGAAAAGACCGCTGTGGAAGCGCTTTAAGGAGACATAGCTATGAGCAAATACGAATTTTGGTTCGTGGTGGGCTCCCAGTTCCTCTATGGCCCCGAGGTCCTGGAGACCGTGGAGGCCCGGGCGAAGGAGATGGCCGCCGAGATGAGCAAGGCCCTGCCCTATCCTCTGGTCTACAAGGTCACCGCCAAGACCAACAAGGAGATCGCCGACGTGGCCAAGGAGGCCAACTACGACGACAACTGCGCCGGCGTCATCACTTGGTGCCACACCTTCTCCCCCAGCAAGATGTGGATCAACGGCCTGGCCGCCCTGCAGAAGCCCTACTGCCACTTCGCCACCCAGTACAACAAGGAGATCCCCAACGAGGAGATCGACATGGACTTCATGAACCTGAACCAGGCCGCCCATGGCGACCGGGAGCACGGCTTCATCGCGGCCCGCCTGCGCATGCCCCGGAAGGTCATCGCGGGCTACTGGAAGGACGAAAAGGTCCTGGAGCGCATTGGCAGCTGGATGAAGGCGGCCGTAGGCGCGGCGGTGAGCCGGGGCATGAAGGTCATGCGCTTCGGCGACAATATGCGGGAAGTGGCCGTCACCGAGGGCGATAAAGTCGAGGTCCAGACGAAGCTGGGCTGGCAGGTGAACACCTGGGCCGTGGGCGACCTGGTGAAGGAGATGAACGCCGTCACCGAGGATGAGATCGACGCGCTCATGAAGGTATACGAGGCTGATTATGACATCGCCACCGACAACACCGCCGCCATCCGCTACCAGGCCCGGGAGGAGATCGCCATCAAGAAGATGATGGACGCCGAGGGCTGCAAGGCCTTCTCCAACACCTTCCAGGACCTGTACGGCATGGAGCAGCTGCCCGGCCTGGCCAGCCAGCACCTGATGGCCCAGGGCTACGGCTACGGCGGCGAGGGCGACTGGAAGGTGTCTGCCATGACCGCCATCATGAAGGCCATGGGCGAGGGCGGCAACGGCGCTTCCGCCTTTATGGAGGACTACACCTACCATCTGGTGGAGGGCCAGGAGTATTCCCTGGGCGCCCACATGCTGGAGGTCTGCCCCAGCCTTGCGGCGGGCAAGCCCCGCATCGAGACCCATCACCTGGGCATCGGCATGAATGAAAAGGACCCCGCCCGGCTGGTGTTCGAGGGCAAGGCGGGCAAGGCCATCGTGGCCAGCCTCATCGACATGGGCGGGCGGCTCCGCCTGATCGTGCAGGACATCGAGGCGGTGAAGCCCATCATGCCCATGCCCAACCTGCCCGTGGCGCGGGTCATGTGGCGGGCCATGCCGGACCTGACCACCGGCGTGGAGTGCTGGATCACCGCCGGCGGCGCCCATCACACGGTGCTCTCCTACGACGTGACCGCCGAGCAGATGAAGGACTGGGCCAACATCATGGGCATCGAGTTCGTCCACATCAGCAAGGACACCACCGTGGAGGCCCTGGAGAAGGAGCTCTTCTGGAACGACATCGCCTGGAAGCTGAAAGCCATTTGAGGTATATACCATGCTGGAAGAACTGAAAAAACTGGTATGTGACGCAAACCTGCTCCTGCCCAAGTACGGGCTCGTGACCTTCACCTGGGGCAACGTGTCCGGCATCGACCGGGAACAAGGTCTCATCGTCATCAAGCCCTCCGGCGTGGAGTATGACGACATGAAGCCCGAGGATATGGTGGTCGTGGACATGGAGGGCAAGCGCGTGGAGGGCCGCTACAAGCCCTCCAGCGATACCCCCACCCACGTGGCGCTCTACAACGCCTTCCCCACCCTGGGCGGCGTCATCCACACCCACAGCCGCTGGGCCACCTCCTTTGCCCAGGCCGGCCGGGGCATCCCCGCCTACGGCACCACCCACGGGGACTACTTCTACGGCGAGATACCCTGCACCCGGAAGATGACCCCCGACGAGATCGGCAACGGCAAGTATGAGCTGGAGACGGGCAACGTCATCATCGAGACCCTGAAGACCCGCCATATCGACCCCGATCAGGTCCCCGCCGCGCTGGTGTACAGCCACGGGCCCTTCGCCTGGGGCACCGACCCTATGAACGCGGTGCACAACGCCGTGGTCCTGGAGGAGGTGGCCTTCATGGCCCTGCACGCCCTGGCGCTGGAGCCGGGCCTGCCCCCCATGCAGCAGGAGCTTCTGGACAAACACTATCTGCGCAAGCACGGCCCCGGCGCCTACTACGGCCAGGGCTGAGCGCGAAAACCAGGCGTAGCTACGACACCGAATGAAAAAGCAAAAAGGACCGGCCCCGTTTAGGACCGGTCCTTTCCATTTACATTTGCTTATTTCAGCGGCTCAAAGTCCTCCGCGCCGTGCTTGCACAGCGGGCAGATGAAGTCCGCGGGCAGCTCGTCGCCCTCGTAGACATAGCCGCAGATCTTACACACGAAGCCCTTCTTCTGCTCCAGCACCGGGGGCTTGGGCTTGATGTGGTCGAAGTAGTACTGATAGGTCACGCTGGGCTCGTCGGACAGCTTCTTCGCCTCGGTCACGTCCGCGATGAACAGGGTGTGGGTGCCGCAGTCGATGGCATTGACCACCTTGCCGGAGATGAAGGCGTTGGTGCAGCCGGAGATATAGCACAGGCCGTTGGCGCTGCGGGATGCGTCGGGCCAGTTGGCCAGCTTCTCGGCGGTGCGGCCGGACTGGAAGCCGAAGTGCTTGAAAAGGTCCATGGACGCGGAGGTGGTCAGGGTGGAGACGTTGAATACGCCGGTCTTGAGCACCATGTCGTGGGTGTAGTTCTCCTTATTCACCGCGATGGAGATGCGAAGCGGCGAGCCGGTGACCTGCTGGACGGTGTTGATGATGCAGCCGTTGTCCTTGTCCCCGTCCCGGGCGGTGAGCACGAACAGACCGTAGCTGAGGGTGCGCACGGCGGCGGAGTCGATGGCCTTGCCCTCGGGGGCCTTGGGATGGGCCGCCTCTGCAGCGGCGTGGACCGACGCGGCCATGGCGTCCGCCAAGGCTTCAAGCGCGCTCAGCTGGTCCTCCTTGAGGGCGGAGCGGATGGTGAGACTTTCGTCCAAAATGGTCATGTTCTTCAGGCCCGAGAGCATCTCCCGCATGAGCTTGCCCGCCGTGGGGGCCCAGGAGCCGTTCTCCACGAAGGCCACGGTACGGTTTTGCAGGTTGTGGGCGGCGATGTCGTGCAGCAGGTTCTCCATGTTCACGAACACGCCCGCGTTGTAGGTGGTGGAGGCGAAGATGATATGGCTGCAGCGGAAGGCCTCGGACACGATATAGCTGGGGTGGGTCACAGACACGTCGTAAAGGGATGTGCGCACCCCCTGCTCCGCCAGACGGGCCGCGATGATCTCGGCGGTGTTCTCGGTGTGGCCGTACACGGAGGCGTAGGCGATGAGCACCTCGTCGTCCTCAGGGGTGTAGCCGCTCCACTTCACGTACTTTTCCAGGAAGTCCCCGATGTCCCGGCGCCAGACATAGCCGTGCAGGGGGCAGATGAGGGCGATGTCCAGCCCCGCGGCCTTCTTCAGGACGGCCTGGACCTGGTTGCCGTACTTGCCCACGATGTTGGTGTAGTAGCGCCTGGCCTCGGTCATATAGACCTGGTCCTTCGCCGCGTGGTCGGCGAATATCTCTCCGTCCAGGGCCCCGAAGGAGCCGAAGGCGTCGGCGGAGAAGAGGGCCTTTTCGGTGACCTCATAGGTCATCATGACCTCCGGCCAGTGGACCATGGGGGCCATGACGAAGGTGAAGGTGTGTTTGCCGGTGCAGAGGGTGTCCCCCTCCTTCACCAGGTGGATATGGGCGTCCACGTCGAAGGAAAAGTACTGCTTCATCATGGCGGCGATCTTCTGGTTGCAGACGATCTTCACCTCCGGCCAGCGCAGCACCACTTCCTCGATGGTGGCGGCGTGGTCCGGCTCCATGTGGTCCACGACGAGCCAGTCCAGTTTCCGGCCGTGGAGCAGATGGCGGATATTCTCAAAAAACACGTCCCGGACGGCCCGGTCCACGGTGTCCAGCACCATGGTCTCGTCGTCCTCCACGAAGTAGGAGTTGTAGCTGACGCCGCTGGGCACCGGGTAGACGTTCTCAAAAAGGGCGATGCGCCGGTCGTTGCCGCCGATCCAGGTGATGGCGTCCGTTACTTTTTTCGTGCAGTACATCTCAAGTCCTCCTGCCAGTCATATGAGTGTTCCCATTATACCAGCTTTTCCCCCGATTGCAAGGATATATGGCGGCCCTGTCTTTCAGAGAAGAACAAAAATTATATGTTGTAAAAACGGGCCCTATCGTGTAAATTAATATTGAACTATGCCGGGCGCGTGCCGCCCGTTTTCAGAAAGGACAGAGCATCATGAAACAAGGCGATATGCTCTACGGCTTCCGGGTCCTGGGCTCCCAGGCCCTGCCCGAGATCGGGGCCGTGATGTGGCAGATGGAGTACGAAAAAAACGGCGCACGGCTCATCTGGATGGACCGGCCGGACGACAACAAGACCTTCTCCATCGCCTTCAAGACCATCCCCCAGGACGACACGGGCGTGTTCCACATCCTGGAGCACTCGGTGCTGAACGGCTCGGAGAAGTACCCGGTGAAGGAGCCGTTCGTGGAGCTTCTGAAAAGCTCCATGGCCACGTTCCTGAACGCCATGACCTTCCCGGACAAGACCATGTACCCGGTGTCCAGCCGCAACGCCCAGGACTTTCTGAACCTCATAGACGTATACATGGACGCGGTGCTCCATCCCCTGAGCGTCTCCGACCCCCACGCCTTCCGGCAGGAGGGCTGGCACTACGAGCTGGACAGCCCGGAGGGGCCGCTTCAAATAAACGGCGTGGTCTACAACGAGATGAAGGGCGCCTATGCCTCCGCGGACCGGGTCATGGCCAGCGAGCTGGAGCGAATGCTCTTCCCCGACAACTGCTATGGCCTTTCCTCCGGCGGCGACCCGGCCCACATCCCGG
Source organism: uncultured Oscillospiraceae bacterium (assembly GCA_947631675.1). The sequence goes on along the minus strand of CANRMG010000050.1, from coordinate 4,157 downwards.
ACCTGACCTATGAAAATTACCTGGCCAGCCACGCCCGGTTCTACCACCCCTCCAACAGCTACATCTTCCTGGACGGGCAGATGGACCTGGACGCCGTACTGGCTAGGCTGGACGGCTTTCTCGCCCCCTATGAGCGCATCGACCCGGACGCGGACATCCCCCTGCAGGCGCCCGTAGCCGCCGGGGAGAGGACGGCATACTACGAGATCGGCCCGGAGGAGGACGAGCACAACAAGGCCATCCTGGCCCAGGGCTGGGTGTTCGGCACCTACGAGGAGCTGGAGAAGAACATGGCCTTTTCCGTGCTGTCCACTGCCCTCACCGGCTCCAACGAGGCCCCTCTGACCAAGGCCCTGCTGGACGCGGGCCTTTGCGAGGACGTGTCCTTTGAGACCATGGACGGGATCGAGCAGCTTTACGCCCTGCTGGTGATCCGAAACGCGGACCCGGCCCAGAAGGATGAGATATGGGCCTTGGTGGAAAAGACCCTGGCGGGGCTTGCGGAAAACGGTCTGGACCGCAAGCGCCTCATGAGCATCCTGGACCGGCTGGAATTCGTCACCCGGGAGAAGGATTTCGGCACCGCGCCCCGGGGGCTGGTATACGCCATCAACGCCATGGAGAGCTGGCTCTACGGCGGGGACCCGGCCCAGAACTTCAGCTATGACGCCCTGTTCGCCTCCCTGCGGGAGAAGGTGGCCGGCGGCTGGTTCGAGGGGTTCCTGCGCCGGACGCTCTTAGAGGCGGTCCACACCGCCCGGGTGCTCATGCTGCCGTCCAAGACCCTGGGCGAGGAGAAGCGGGCCGCAGAGGCGGCGCGCCTGGAAAAGATAAAGGCTGGCTGGGACCGGGAGCGGATCGATCAGGTCATAGAGGACCTGCGCCTTCTGCGCCAGCGTCAGAGCCGCCCGGACACGCCGGAGGAGCTGGCGAGCCTGCCCATGCTGTCCCTGTCCGACATCCCGGAAAAGGGCCGGGACCTGCGCCAGGAGGTATCCCGGCTGGAGGATGTCACGGTGCTGCGCCAGCCCCTGGAGACCGACGGCATCACCTACCTGGACCTGTTCTTCGATGTCTCGGACCTGCCTCTGGAGACGCTGCAGAAGGTCAAGCTGCTGACAAAGCTGCTGGGCCAGGCGGCCACGGAGCACTATGACGCGCTGGCGCTGCGCAGCGAGATCGAGGGCTCCCTGGGCCGGTTCAGAGTTGCCGTGAACGTGACCGCCCGGCCCGGGCAGATCGCTGAGGCCACGCCCTACGTGCAGGTGAGTCTTTCCATGCTGCCAGACCACAAGCCGGACGCCGTGCGCCTGCTGGACGAGATACTGGGCCGCTCCCGCTTTGACGACGCCCCCTTCGTCTATAACATCCTCCGCCAGGAGCGGATCGGCATGGAGCAGGCCATCGCCATGAGCGGCAACGCCTACGGCGCCATGCGTGTGTCCGCCCAGTGCTCCGCCTACGGGGCTGTGGGCGAGGCGGTGTCCGGCATATCCATGCTGCGGATGTACCAGGCCGCGGACAGGACCTTTGAGACCGGGGGCGAGGCCCTGTGCCGGGAGATGGCGGGCCTCTGCGGCCGGCTCTTCACCCGGGAGCGGCTCACCGTGAGCCTCACCGGGCCCCAGGACGACGACTTCATCGCCTCGGTGCTGGCCGTGCTGAAAAGCGGCGCGCCGGGCCCGCGGGTCCAATACCCGCTCCTTCCCGCCCGCCGGGAGGGCTTTCTCATCCCCGCCGACGTGGGCTTCGCCGCCCGGGGCGCCAACCTGTACGGTCTTGGCAGCGCCTTCTCCGGCGCGGGCCTGGTGGCCGGGCAGCTTCTCACCTTCGACTACCTGTGGAACGCCGTCCGGGTCAAGGGCGGCGCCTACGGCGTGAACCTGGCGGTGCGGCCCATGGGCGACGTGGGCTTCACCAGCTACCGGGACCCCAGCCCCGGCAAGACCCTGGACACCTTCACAAAGGCCGCCCAGTCCCTGCGGGACACGGCCGCCGGCGGCGACATCACCAAGTATATCATCAGCACCATCTCCTCCACGGAGCTGGTGCTTTCCCCCAGCATGGAGGGACTGCGGGCAGCCAATATGTGGCTGAACGGCCAGTCCAACGAGGACCTGGCCAGGCAGCGGCGGGAGATACTGCACACCACGCCGGGTAAGCTCACCGCCTTCGCCGACACCCTGGACGCGGTCTGCGCCCAGGACCGGATATGCGTCATCGGCGGCAAGGCCGTGTTGGACGCCTGTGAGGGGCTGGACAGCGTGGAGCCTCTGCAGCAGTGACTCAACGATATAGAGATCCCCCTGGACTGTTGTCCGGGGGGATTTTTCGTTTAATGGGATACCGAGTCGGTCAGCCGGCCTTGCGGGTCTGCCAGAAGCAGAAATCCACCAGCCGGCGCTCATCCTCGCTGCTGCGGGCAAACAGCTCGTACTCGCCGTCGGCGTTCTCGATCAGCCGCGCCACGCCCTCGAAAAAGCCCAGCTCGTCCTTCAGGTCCACCCGCTCGCCGCGGATATTCTCGATCCACACGTCGCCGTCGCACTGCCGCAGGGTCTCCTGCAGCTTCTCCACTTCGGCCTTGGAAGAGATCGTCATAATGCATTCTCCTTTCTCGCGCCGCCCCTGCGGCGGCGCCGGCAGCCACCGTTTTCCTTCGCTGCCTGGGGCATTATAGACCCATCCGATGGGAAATGATAGGTCGATTTCGACCAATTATGGGGCCGGAAGGGCGGCGCACTTTCGTTACCGGTGACATAATGCCCAAGCCGCCGCCCCGCTTCTCCCCCTCTGTTTCGTCCTTATGCCGGGAATATGGAGAGGATGCGCTCTCCCGCCCCCGGCATTGCATATGGTCACACAAAATCACCATAAAGCTGTACCGTTCCCCTTGCAACGATATGAGGGAACACCATGCACAGACGGGAGATCATCGCGCGGCTTCTGGCGGTCACCAGAGGGAAATAAATCAAGGCAAAACACAAAAGATGGCAGGCACTTTTGTACCTGCATCTTTTTCCTGCGGCAGTCCCCCAATAAGGGACTGCGCGTTATATCCTGTCCAGAATGGCCTGGACCATCTGGCCGCAGGAGAGGGCCTCGTCTCCAGGTCCGGCGATGTCCGCCGTGCGGCAGCCGTCGTTCAGGGCCTTGTCCACCGCTTTCTCCACGCAGTCCGCCTCCGCGCCCAGGCCGAAGGAGTAGCGCAGCATCATGGCTGCGGAGAGGATGGTGGCGATGGGGTCGGCCTTGCCGGTGCCGGCGATGTCCGGAGCGGAGCCGTGGATGGGCTCATAGAGGCCCCGGGTCCCGTCTCCCAGGGAGGCAGAGGGCAGAAGCCCGATGGAGCCGGTGATCTGGCTGGCCTCGTCGGAGAGGATGTCCCCGAACATGTTGGTGGTGACGATCACGTCGAATTGGCCGGGCCAGCGGACCAGCTGCATGGCAGCGTTGTCCACCAGCATATCCTGCACCGTCACGTCCGGGTACTGCTCCGCCACCCGGTGGACCGTCTCCCGCCACAGCCGGGAGGTCTCCAGGACATTCGCCTTGTCCACGCTGATGACCCTGCCCCGGCGCTTTTGGGCCGCGGCGAAGGCCACATGGGCGATGCGCTCGATCTCCATGACGGAGTAGGCCTCGGTGTCGTATGCCTCCGGGCCGTATTTACCGTCCCGGCGGCCCCGGTCGCCGAAGTAGATGCCGCCGGTCAGCTCCCGGACCATCAGCAGGTCGAACCCGTCCGCCACGGTCTCCGCCCGGAGGGGGCATTTGCCCGCCAGGGCGGGATAGAGCTTGGCCGGGCGCAGGTTGGTGTAAAGGCCCAGCTTGCTTCTCAGGCCCAGCAGCGCCCTCTCCGGCCGGATGTCGCCGGGCAGGGTGTCCCACTTGGGACCGCCCACGGCGCCCAGGAGCACGCTGTCGCTGGCAAGGCACCCCTCCACCGTCTCCGGCGGCAGGGGCACGCCGGTGGCGTCGATGGCGCAGCCGCCGGCGAGATAGGACTTGAAACGGAAGGTGTGGCCATACTTTTCGCCCACCTTCTCCAGCACGGCCACGGCGCCGTCCACCACCTCAGGCCCGATGCCGTCGCCCTTCACCAAAGCGATGTTATATTCCATATCTCACCCCTCGCCTTTCTGCCGGGCCTTCAG
>CANRMG010000049.1 GCA_947631675.1 uncultured Oscillospiraceae bacterium | reverse complement strand
AATTGTAATATTGCTTGAAGGCTGGAAGCCGCATGGTTACGGCATTTTTTCAAGTCCCTTATGGGGAGTCGTACCAAGGAAAAAAGGATAGCCTTTTGGCTGTCCTTTTTCCTTTATACGGACGCAGAGCCAGCGGCCTCCTGATGGCATCTCTTCGCGGTTCCGGCGAAGCCGGGAGCGAATGGGGCCATCCGCCGCACGGCCCTGCCGTCGAGAAGCGCGGCAGGGCCGCTGGTTCAAGTCCAGTTGCGAGGCGGTCACATGGTATACTCCATCGAAGAATTGAAACAGCGGATAGCGCCTGTGGCCGAGAAGTACGGTCTGCGGGAGGTCTATCTGTTCGGCTCCTATGCCCGCAGCGAGGCCACAGAGCAGAGCGACGTGGACATCCTCATCGACCGCGCAGGTTCAAATATCCACGGTGCGTTTGAGATGGGCGGGCTGTACGAGGACCTCCGCGCCAGCATCGGCAAGGAAGTGGACCTTGTGACCACACAGACACTGGAACAGTCCAGCACCAAGCGGCGGTCGCCGCTGTTCACCCAGAACATACAGGCGGAAAGGATACGGCTGATATGACCCGGGGCGACTGGCAGAGGCTTCTGCATATCCGCACTTACTGCGAGGACGTAGAACAATTCATGGACCGCTTTGGCCGGGATTTTGACACATTCATTTCGGACCGGGCCTATTTCAGCGCGGTCGCCATGTGCCTGCTCCAGATCGGGGAATTGTCCAACGGCCTGTCTGATGAATTTCGGGAGGCCACAAAGGACCAGCTTCCCTGGGGGATGATCCGCGGGATGCGGAATTGGCTGGCCCACTCCTACGCGGAGGCGGATGAAAAGATATTGTGGGAGACGGCTTGCAGCGACATCCCCAAAGTTTTGGCTTTTTGCAGGCAGAACCTCGAAAATCAATAGATCGTAATATTGCTCATTGGCTGGAAGCCGCATGGTTACGGCATTTTTTCAAGTCCTTTATGGGGAGTCGTACCAAAAATCAGAGAACAACATTAGTTGTTCCCTGATTTTTTATTGGATAACAAAACAGCGGCATTTGGTGAAGTCACCAAATGCCGCTGTCGCATTATGGCATATCGCTATGCCGGGAAGCCTCTTACGCGATCAGCGCGGTCAGCTCCTGTTGCAGCTGGGCAAACCGGGCGTCGATGTCGGTGCCGGACACAGAGCACTCCATCAGAGCGGTGAGGATGGAGTTGTACACGTCCGCGCCCCAGGTGTCATAGATGCTCTTTACGGTGATGTCAGCGCCGTTCACCAGAGAGCAGGCCTTCGCCAGCTTGATGGTGACGGGATCGCCCGTCCCCTCCGCCAGGGCGTTCAGGTCCACCGTGGTGTTGCAGGGGTTGGCCTGCACGCCGGTGAATATCTTCTCCTGGACCTCAGCGCTGGTCATGTACTTCACGAACTCCAGGGCAAGCTCGGTCTTGGCGTCGCTCATACCGCTGGCTACCGTGATGCCGGCGCCGGCGGCGGAGATGGCCACGTTCCCGGGGAAGTTGGCCGGCTCGATGACGTCCGCCAGCTCGTCAGCGATGCCGCTGGCATTCCAGACGCCGTTGTTCAGCACGCCCACGGTCCCGTTGACGTTGAAGTCGGCCATCAGGTTGCCGGTGTCCTCGGTGGTGTGGTCGGAGCCGTTGGCCTGGTCCAGCGTTGCGATGGCCTTGAAGGCCGCGGCGAACTCGTCGGAGTTGATGATGTCGCCGGTCAGCTCAGAGTCGATCATCGCCTGGCCGTTCTCACTGGCGGCCAGATAGGCGTTGAGCATATAGAAGGAGCCCTGGCCGGAAATGTAGCCATAGGAGCCGTCACCCAGCGCGTTGACCTTGTCCGCGACCTCGCCGAAGCCCTCCCAGGTAGCCAGGTCGTCGCCGGTGGCGCCGGCGGCCTCCAGGATGCTGGAGTTGTACCAGATGCCGCGGCTGTTCAGTTGGTCATGCACAGTGTAGATGTGGCCGTCGATATCGTTCTGAGTGTAGTTCAGGCCCACCGCGTCCTGCAGGCCGTTCTCATCGATAAAGGGCTTCAGGTCGTATACCAGACCCTGAGACACGGCCGCCTGGGGCAGGGTGCCCAGGTCCACCACGTCGGGGAACTGCCCGCCGGAGACCTGCGCGCTGACGATCTCGTCGCGGTTCTCCACCGCGATGGGCTTGAAGGTCACCGGGCCGTCCGCATGCTGCGCGGCGAACTCGTCGTAGATGTCGCGCATGACTTTCGCGGCAGCCCACTCGCTCTCGTCCTGATAATAGCCGTGATAGAACTCCAGGACTTCCTGGTCGTCCGCAAAGGCACACACCGCAAACAGGGAGAGGATCATCGTCATTACCAGAAGAATGCTGATCGTTGCTTTTTTCATGTTAACCTCCATTTCGATACAGTTGTATTTTCGTCACATTTTTTGGTCCGCCATAGGTTTAGCCGCTTTGGAATAAATGCTTTCCCGGAGATCATGCCCTCCTTTCCTGATGCGTTATAAGCGATATTTAAAGGCAGTCTTTTCCTGTCTTATCCCCATTTATCCCTTCACGGCACCGCCCGACAGCGCCTCCACGAAGAATTTGCTGAACACGCAGAACAGGATGATCGGCGGCAGGATGATGACCACGATGGCCGAGAACAGCCCGTTGTAGTTCGTTCGGAAGGACGTGGTGAAGGTGGACAGCAGCGCCGGCACGGTCAGCTTGTTCCGGTCGATGAGGACCAGCGACGCCCAGTAGTACTCGTTCCAGTTGTTCATGAACGCCAGCACGCCCGCCGTCATGATGCCGGGCCGGGCGATGGGGAAGACCACCTTCCACCAGGTCATCACGTACCCGCATCCGTCTATCCGCGCGGCGTCCTCCAGCTCCCGGGGGATATTCATATAGTAGTTTTTGATGACGAAGAAGCTGACCGCGATGCCGCTGCAGGCGTAGATCAGGATCAGCGCGCCTCTCGTGTTGTACAGCCCCAGCCGGTTTATGAGGTTATAGACCGGATAGGTCAGAGCCGTGGCGGGGATGAACATGGTGGAATACAGCATGATGTTCACAAGTCTCTTCCCCCGGAACTCCATACGCGCCACCACATACGCCGACATGGAGATCATCACGATGCTGATGACCACAGATACCAGGGAGATAAAGAGGCTGTTGCCGAAATACCGCAGAACATGCAGGTCCCGGAACGTGGAGATATATCCCTGCAGATAGATGGAGTCAGGCAGCTGGAAGCCCGGTCTCGCCAGCGGGTCCTGCTTCAGGCTGGAGAGCACCAGCCACACCAGGGGGAGCAGGGACACGATCATGGCCCACGCCAGAAAGACAAGCGTGATCACGCGGGTGGCGCCGGACATGTTCTGCCACTCCAAGGAAGTCCTTCTTTTCCTGCCCATGGGTCCGCCTCCTTCTACTGGTCGTGCCATTCGTGTATCCGCCGCTTGAAGCGGACGGAGTACAGCGCCGTCACCAGAACGATGATCACCATGCCCGCCAGGATCTGGATGGAGGCCACCGCGTTGGCCCGGCCGAACTGGGTGCGCGGGCTCGTGATCGCCAGCTCCCGGATGATATAGCTGATACTATAGGTCCCGGCCGCGCCTTTCGTCAGGAAGTAGACCTCGTTATAGATGAGGAAGCCCGACGTGGCCGCCAGAATAGAGACCATCCGCAGCGTCTCCTTTATCATGGGCACGGTGATATGCCAGTCCTGCCGCAGACCGCTGGCCCCATCCAGCAGCGCCGCCTCCCGCACCTCGGTCGGTATGGCCATGATGTTCCCCAGTATCATCAGGGTGGTCGTGCCCGTGAAGAAGATATAGGCGCAGGTCATGGCTATGAAGGCCGCGCCCTTCAAAAGCAGGATGTTCTCTGAAAAGCCGGGCTTGAACAGCCGGATGACCGGATTGACGATGCCGTACAGGGGGCTGTACAGCTGCAGGAAGATCATGCCCATGGCCGCGGTGGAGATCATGTTGGGGATGATATAGATGTTTCGGATCAGCTTGACGCCTCGTATCTTCCGGCTCAGCGCCAGGGCCACCAGCGTGGCGATGGGCACCTGGACGAACACGCCCAGCAGCGCCCAAATAGTCGAGTTGCGAAGCGCCTCCCAGAAATAGGGGTAGAGGGTGAATATGTATTTGTAGTTGTTCCACATCTCATCCCAGCCGAAGAATTCCGGCTTGGTGATGTTGGTATAGTCCCATTTACAGAATGAGGTCACGAATACCGTTATGAGCGGATACAGATAAAACAAACAAAATGCGACGATGGTCGGCGCCAAAAACGCCAGGATAAAGCCCCTCTTCCGCCACGACGATCCAAGGGCCAACGTTTTCTGTGCCTGCCGCTTCATCCCTCTCACCACCTCACATTTAAAAAAGAGGCAGGAGCGCTTTCAAATGAGAACTCCTGCCTGCAACGGTCCGCTTTTGATTAAACGATACACCGATCATCCGCCGGCTCCCGGGGAGCCTTGTGCTGATTTGTGCATTATCAACTATGCCGACCTTATTTTATTTGATTTTCTGTGCACTTTGAATGACTTGTGTTTACGAAAAACTGGGAATCTATTTACCTCCCCAACAAAAAATTGTAATTTATTGACCTTCCGTCAAGATAACTCCAGTTCGTCGAAAAAGCGCTGGCTGTCCATCTGCCCTGCCAGCACCTGCAGTATGTGTTCCTCGAACGCGCCCTTTCGTTCCGTGCCCCACAGGATGCTGGGGGCTCCGATCCGGTCCGGCGCGGACTGCACCGTCTCCGCCGCCTGGTAAAACCGGGGCATCTTCTCGGCGTAGGCCTGCATGTCGATGTGGGGGTTGGCGGGCATCTGACCGGTCTCCAGCAATATCCGCTCCTGGGTCTCTTGGCTGAGCATGTATTTCAGAAAGCGCACGCTGGCCTCCCGTTTGGCCGGGTCTCTGCTATTGCCCAGCACATAGCCCAGATAGGTGGACTCACAGGCCAGCGCGTCCTCTCCTCCCGAGGGGAACAGCGCGTATGCCACGTCCTTGTCCTCCGCGATCATGGGCGCACCCCATATCCCGTTGATGTAGATCGCGGTCTTCCCCTCGTTGAACAGGCTGGTGGCGTCCCGGTAGCTGTATTTCTCCCCGGTCTCCTCGGAAAATGTGTAGATCTTCCGCAGATCTTCGATGACCGCCGCCAGCTCCTCCCGGTCGATGAGAAGCTCATCGCGGCGTATGGCGTCCGCGGAACGGCCTCCGCTGCCCGCCAGCATGTGATCGACGATATAGAGATACCCCTCCGCCGGCACCTGCAGGGGCATGATGCCGCTGCCGCACGCGTCTGCCCATGCCTTGATCTTCCCGCAGGCCTGCTCGAACTGATCCCATGTCCGGGGCAGGCTGTCGATCCCCGCCGCGGCAAAGACCGTCCTGTCGTACCAGTAGCCGCCGCACATCTCGATCACGTCGGAGACGGAAAACAGCCGCCCCTGTTCATCCTGCCAGTACCGCAGGTTGTCCGGGGCGATGCTGTCGGCGAAGGCCTCGTCCGCCTCCAGATAGGGCATCACGTCCAGCGCCAGATCATGGTCCACCATGTACTGATACAGCGTCTCCCTGCCGACCCCGCTGAAAAAAATCACGTCCGGTATCTCGCCCGTCATGATCATGTCCTCCGCCTTGCGGACCACCTCGTCGCTGTCCGGCATGGAGAGCATGCGCAGACGCACGTCCGGGTTCTCCTTTTCAAAATCCTGATAGATGCTCCGCATGGCCACATGGTCGCTCTCTGTGCTGCCCCAGCCGTGGATCAGCGTGATCTCCACCGGCTCCGGCTCGTTTTTTGCGCACGCCGTCAAGACCGCGGCGCACATAAGCAGGCACAGCAGCCCGGCGATGCGCTTACCGCTCCCCATCCCCGTGTTGGTGGTCTGCGTACTTTCTCTTGAATTCCTTGGGAGACAGCCCGCATTGCTTTTTAAAGACCCGCGAAAAATACCCCGCATCCTCAAATCCCACCTTCTCCGAGATCCTGTAGATCTTCCAGTCCGTCGTGATCAGATACTCCTTCGCCTTTTCGATCTGCCTGGAGAGGATGTCGTCAAACAGATTCCTTCCGCTCCGGCTCTTATAGAGCCGGCTCAGATAGCTCTTGCTGGCGTGCATCTGCTCGGCGATCTTGTCCAGCGTGAGCCGGTCGGCGTAGTTCTGCTCGATATACCGCACCGTCTTCTCATAGAGGCTGTCTGACAGCAGGTCCTGCCCCTCCGGCATGGTCTCGCTGCGCTGCTCCTCCCACTGCTGCTCCAGACACCGGACCGCCTTCTCCACAGCCAGCGGCAGTTCCTCCAGCACGGCCACCTTCAGCACATACTCGCAGACATTGTAGCGGATGGCCGCTCTGGCGTATTCAAACTCCGAATAGGCGCTCAGGATGATCACCTGGGTATCCGGGCAGTTCTCCGCTATATACCGGCAGACCTCTATCCCGTCCATCAGCGGCATTCGTATATCCGTGATCACGATGTCCGGCCGGCCGGCCTCGATCTGCTCGCGCAGCTGTTCGCCGTCGGAGGCGACGGACAGCAGCGTACAGCCCAGCCGCTCCCATGAGATCATGTTTTGCAGCGCCTGCCGGATATAGGCCTCATCATCCGCCACGATCACTTTCCACATCGTCCCCGCCCCTTTCGATCGGAATCTCTACCTCTACACAGGTCCACTTTTCCTCTTTCCTTGTTATATCCATCCGGTACGCATCGCCGTAGAGCACATGCAGCAGCCGCCGGGTATTCTCCAGGCCCGTATGGGTGTGCTCTATCTCCTCGTTCCACTCCTTCTCCGGGGACTCCTCCCGTTCATAGGCGGTCTGGTCGAAGCCCACGCCGTCGTCCTCCACCAGAATGTGCAGCCGATCCTCCCGCTCAAAAATATCCACCAGCACATGGCCGCTGCCGTTTTTCGGCTCGATCCCATGGGACACGGCGTTTTCCACCAGCGGCTCTATGAGGAGCCGGGGGATCAGGTCATCCTTTACGCTCTCGCTGCCGTAGCGTATATCGTAACTGATCTTGTCCTGGAACCGTCCTTTTTGCAGGTAGAGGTAAAACTCCACCAGCTCCATCTCCTCCGCCACCCGGATGCGGATGTTCTTCCGGCGGAAGATCTTTCCCTGGGTCAGTTTGGAGAAGGCCAGCAGCTGCCGGTACAGCTCCTCATCCCCGGCGCTCTTCGCCCGGATGCTGAGCATCGACAAGATGTTGGACTGAAAGTGAGGGTTGATCTGGGACTGGAGATACTTCACCTGCGCCTGGGTCGCCAGCAGCTGCCGCTCATACACCTGGGTGATCAGATACTGGAGCTTTTCGGCCATCTCGTTGAACACCACGCCGATGTCGTGGAACTCCTGGATGGGATAGTCCTCCATGCGGACGTCAAAGTCCTCCTGACCAAAGGCCCGGATGTTCTCTGCCAGCCGGTTGAGCGGCCGGGTGAACCGGTAGCTGAACGCCAGGGCCGTTATGACCGCCAGCGCCATGGCCAGCAGGAACGCCGCCAGCAGCGTGACCATGATCGGCTTGAGCAGGATATAGACGTTGTTCCGCCCCACCGCCGCGATCACCTCCGTCCCAAAACCGCCGGTTTCCGCGCTGTAAAGGACGCCGGCGCCGTTCACCGTGCCGCTTCCGGTCCTCTCCCTCCGCTTTTCCAGCAGTGCCTCCACGGCCGGCTGCGGCCCAAAGGAGGTGAGGATCGTTCCATCCTCCGAGAGGATGGCCCAGGCCGCGCCGTCATAGTCCTGCAGCCCCGCCAGCAGCATATCCGCCGTCTGCCGGGAGATGCCCATGACGCATAGGCCCACCTCCTGCATCTGCTCGTCGAAGATCCGAAAGCACACGTACAGTTCTCCGCCGTCCGTCATGGTACAGTACTGCTGCGGGCTGGCCCGGAACGCCGACGCCAGACGGCGGTAGCTCTCCTCCTTTTCCCGGGTCTCCGACACGGTCATGGGATAGAACTCCTCGCTGACGAATTCATCCCGGCTGTTGAACAGATAGATACTGTGTAGGAACGGGCTCTGAGACACCAGATTGCTGTTGGAAAACAGGTCCGCGCTGAAGGCCAGCTGGGCCTCCGCTTCGTCCCGGTCGTAGCTGTCCGGGCCAAAGAATCCCTGCAGCACCGCGTTGTGCCGCATGATCACCGCCCGCTCCTCCAGATACTGCATCCGGCTTTTGAACTGGCCGGTGGTATCCTGCAGGATCTGCTCCATGTTCTCTCTGGCGTCGTTGAAAAAGTACAGAAAGAAGACCAGGATCACGGCGACGCCCAGCAGGAGCATGGAGATGACCGTCGTCCGCACGGTCAGCACTGTTATCTCCCTGCTCAGGGTCTTCTTTTTCATCTCTTTGAACGCCTTGAACATCCCACGCCCCCTCTCCCGGACATCTCTGCCGCCCCGTCAGCCATGAATTTTATAGAAATATCCTAACATCAAACCCGGGAAAAGTAAAGAAATTGGTATAACTGATAAAAGAAAAGATAATGGCCCCCGAAGCGCCTGCATCGCAGCGCCCAAGGGGCCATTTTTGTTTTCATTCCAGCTCCCGCAGCATCCCGGAATAGCTTCCCTCTGTGTACCCGATGCCCCAGTGGGCGTCGGCCCGCCGTTTCCCGCCGTACCACATCCGAAACGTATCCCGCTCCCGGTCCAGGAAGAACGCCGTCCGGTACAGGCAGAAATCATCCCAGGCGCCCTCCGGGCCCGGCTCCATGATCGGCCGCCCGTAGGTCTGCCAGCCCTGCCCGGCGGGCTTCCAGGCGTAAAACAGCCGGCAGTAGTCGCAGTTGGTCCTGTCGGGATAGGCCGGGTAGACCGCGTGGAGCGTGTCGGTGCCGGGCTCCCGCCATACGGTCATGTGCCATATCTGGTGACCGGGCTGTGAAAGCGCCTCCGTGGTCTCTTCGCCCCAGACGATGCCGTCTTTCGACAAGCGGGTCCGGACCGCGTTTTCCTGACAGATATACCCCGTGTCGCCGGTGTCTATATACCACATCTGCCAGGTCCCGTCTCCCAGGCGCTGGATGGCCGGCGAGAGTATCCCGTATTTCCGCGCCGGGTCGTGGATCACTGTCTCCGGCCCGGTCCAGTGCGCGCCGTCCTTTGACCGCAGCAGCTTCACCCAGGACTGTGCAACGTCGTCCGCTTCCACGTAGTACAGCCGCAGCTCGTCCTCCTCCCGGACGTACACCAGCTCCACGTCGCAGTTGTGGCCCACCAAAGGGGCCGGGACAAGAGGGTTTTCCACGCCGGCCGGCACGGCCCACCGTTTCCCATTGTTGGAGGCCAGGATGGAGGGGTCCTCAAAGCCGTCGTTGTTGTTGGGGTAGGGCGTCATGGCCATCCAATAGAGAAAGCCGTTCCACGGCCGGCCGAACCGGACCACAGAGGGATGGGTGGACTGATCGGAGCCGTCATATGTGGGAATGAGCTCCGGCGCCGGCGCGTTTTTCAACGGGCTCATGAGTCCGCCCCTTTCCAGGAGGCTATGTCTATGGGCGCTCCGCCCTGCAGCCGGCTCTCCTCCGCCGCCAAGGTGACGAGATGGCTCTCCACCGAGGCCGCGGCGCCGGTCTTGCTGTCCGTGGCGCCGGAGGCCACCAGCTCCACGAATTCCCGCATCATGGCGAAATCGCTGCCTCCGTGACCGCCTCCCGGGGAGACGTGTATATGGATGAGGTCGGTGTTGCCGCTGACAAAATCGTGCACCTCCAGGGTGTTGTCCTCCATATTGCCCCGGATCTGGCCGCGGCTTCCCATCACATTGATGATGCGCTCGCATTTGTCGGTGAAGGCGCACATGGTGAGGCTGGCCCGGACGCCGTTTTCGTACTCCAGCATCACCATCTGATCGTCCACCACGTTGTTGTCGCAGGCGTAAACGCACCGGCCATAGGGGCCCGTCCGAAGGGCCTCCATCACGGCTTCCCGGGAGGTGTCGATGCTGACCGCCTTCACGAAGCCGTCGGGCATAGCCTTCGGGTGCTCCAAATAAAACCGCGGGGCGTAGTAGGGGCAGTCGTCCCGGTGGATGCAGCCATCCAGGCACCGATCGGCGGCGCCGGCAGGCTGATGGGCCCTGTTGAAATGCGCCAGGCCCCCGAAGCTGGCCACCCGGGTGCAGGGACTTCCTACCAGCCAGCCAAGAATATCCATGTCGTGGCAGCACTTTTGCAGGAGCATGGGGCTGGTCTCGTCGGACCGCCGCCAGTTCCCGCGGACGAAGCTGTGGGCCATGTGCCAATAGCCCACGCTCTCGATGTGTTGTATGTCGATCAGCTGCCCCACCGCGCCGCCGTCGATCAGCTCCTTCAGCTTCACGAAAAAAGGGGAATAGCGCAGCACATGGCAGACGCTGAGCAGCCGCCCATAGCGCTTCGCGGCCTGGCCCATGGCGACGATCTCGTCCCGGTCATAGCTCATGGGCTTTTCGCATAATACCGCGTAGCCCCTCGCCAGCGCTTCCATCACCGGCCCGCAGTGCATCCGGTCCTGGGTGCATACCATCACACAGTCCGCGAATTTATCCCGGCTCAGCAGCTCCTCCCAGCTGTCCACGCTGTTTTCAGGCGGGATGCGATGCGCCCGGGCGAATTCCTCCCGGCGGTCCCGCCGGGGCTCCGCCACGGCCACGAACCGCAGTTCTCCGGGGAACTGCAGGGCATATTCCCCGTATATCCCGGCGCCGCGCTGTCCGGCGCCCAGCAAGATGGCGGTGATCTGTTTCATATAGCTTCTGCCCTTTCCGAGGCGCGCTCTGGCGCGCTGCTCATGTCTTCAGTGTGATCTCTAAAACCGTATCCGTGGCGTCCGGGAGCGGATAGCTGTAGTGTGGCAGCTCCCCCAGCGTCACGAAGGGGATGGTCTTATACTCGCTGGTCACCCAGCTCTCGCCCCGCCGCACAGCTCTGCCGTCTGCCAGACGGCGGACGGACAGAAGCCTCTCTCCATCCACGCCCGTCAGCGCCAAAGGACCGATGGGCTGCTCGAACACATGGGCGTACAGCTTGTCTCCCTTTCGCGTATAGCGGCCCCACTCCGGCTTGGGCAGGCCCGCGTTATCGCAGCCATATATGCTCTCGCCGTTCTTCTCCATCCAGCGGCCGATCTGCTCCAATACCCACAGGCTCCTCTCATCTACCCGGCCGTCCGGGTCGGGACCCACGTTCAGGATCATATTGCCGCCCTTGCTGACGCACTCCACCAGCTTTCGGATGAGGAGGGGCGCGTCTTTGTAGTGGGGGTCCGAGGGGTTGTAGCCCCAGTTGTTGTTGATGGTAGTGCACAGCTCCCAGGGGACAGGCTGCCCCAGCACATTGCGGATGCCTTCTGGGGGAATGATCTGTTCAGGGCTGGCAAAATCCCCGGAGTACTCGTTGGGCGCGGCGGTGACGATGCTCCCAAAGACCTCCCCGCTCGTCTCCAGGCGGTTGTCGATGAGCACGCCGGGCTGGTGGGCCCGGACCATGCGTACAAGGTCG
>CANRMG010000048.1 GCA_947631675.1 uncultured Oscillospiraceae bacterium | reverse complement strand
GACATCGGCGACGAGCAGTCCATCGAGCAGTCCCTGTCCACCTTCTCCAGCCACATGGTGAACATCGTGGCGATACTCAAGGAGTGCGGACCCGGGAGCCTGGTGCTCCTGGACGAGGTGGGCGCGGGCACCGACCCCACGGAGGGGGCGGCGCTGGCCATCTCCATCCTGGAATATGCCCGCGAAGCGGGGGCCACTGTGGCCGCCACCACCCACTACGCGGAGCTCAAGGTCTACGCCACCAACACCAAGGGCGTGGTGAACGCCTCCTGCGAGTTCGATGTGAACTCCCTGCGGCCTACCTACCGCCTGCTGGTGGGCATCCCGGGCAAGTCCAACGCCTTCGCCATCAGCCGGCGTCTGGGCCTTCCCGAGACCATCATCGAGGACGCGGGCAGGCGGATAGACGCAGGCTCCACGGATTTTGAAAAGACCATCGAGAGGCTGGAGCAGCAGCGCCTCGCCATGGAGCGCGAGACGGAGGAGCGGGAAAAGGCCAACCGGGCCGCCCAGGAGGACGCCGCCAAGGCCGAGCGCATGCGCCGGGAGCTGGAGGTGCGCCTGGAGAAGGCGGAGCTCAAGGCCCGCCGGGACGCGGAGCGCATCATCAAGGAGGCCCGGGCTGCCGCCGACGAGGCATATCGCCAGATCGATAGGGAGCGGGCCATGGGCCTGGAGGAGCTGGACCACCAGAAGATCAACGAGGCCCGGGCGGAGCTGCGGCGGAAGCTGAACCTGGCGGAGGAGTCCGTTCGCAGCCGGGAGGACATACAGGCTCCCCGGAAGAAGGAGCAGACAAGGCCCATCGTGGCCGGAGACACGGTGACGTTGCTGTCCACCAGCCGGCCGGCGGAGGTGATAAAAGTCAACGGCAACGGTTCGCTGACCCTGCAGGCGGGTATAATGAAGGTGACCGTCTCCCCGGAGGAGGTGGACCTGGTGGAAAAGCCCGCCCGGCAGAAGATGGGCGTGTCCGCCGCAGCGGGACAGGCCCTCCGCACTGCGTCCGTATCCCGGGAGCTGGACATCCGGGGCATGATGGCGGACGAGGCCGAGCTCATGGTGGAGCGGTATCTGGACGCGGCCTCCGCCGCGAGGCTGCAGACTGTCACCATCATCCACGGCAAGGGGACAGGCGCCCTGCGCTCTGCGGTGCAGCAGATATTGAAGCGCAGCCGCCTCGTCAAAAATTTCCGCCTGGGCCGCTATGGCGAGGGGGAGACCGGGGTAACAGTTGTGGAACTGAAATAAAAAGATTCTTCCAATTTAATGCCAACTGTGCATTCCTCCAAAGTATGAAAAAACCCCTTTAAAACATTTGCGAAATCGGCAGTTTTTTGCTACAGTATAGTAAACATCTGCTTGTAAAGGATCGGTGTACTCCCATGATCAATCGTGAAGTTACCATCAACAACCAGGTAGGTCTGCACGCACGGCCCGCCACCTTCTTCATTCAGAAGGCCAACGAGTTCAAGAGCGTCATCTGGATCGAGAAGGAAGACCGCCGCGTGAACGCGAAGAGCCTGCTGGGCGTCCTGTCTCTGGGCATCGTCAAGGGCACTACGGTCAACATCATCGCCGACGGCGCCGATGAGAATGAGGCTGTCGAGACGCTCACCGACCTCATCGACAAAGAGTTTGCCGAGTGATCATCTATCAGCGGAAAGAAGGGTGTGTGAAGAACACACCCTTTCTTGCTATCTGTAAAGGCTATGGATAAGATCGCCCAGTTACGGGAAAAAGCCAATAAGCTGCCCCTGCTCCCCGGCGTTTACATCATGCAGAACGCCGCCGGGGAGGTCATCTATGTGGGCAAGGCCAAGGCCCTGAAAAACCGGGTGACCAGCTATTTCCGGGGCGAGCACCTGCCCAAGGTGGCGGCCATGGTCAGCCATGTGGACGACTTCTCCGTCATCGTGGCGGCCTCGGAGTTCGAGGCGCTGATGCTGGAAAACAGCCTCATCAAGCGCCACAAGCCCCACTACAACATCCTCCTGCGGGATGACAAGACATACCCCTATCTGCGCCTGGACGCACGGGAGGAGTACCCCACTTTCTCCATCGTGGGCCGTACGGCGGAGGACGGGGCCCGCTACTTCGGCCCCTACGGGGGCCGGGGCGTGAGCCACAGCATTTTGAACACCCTGGCCAAGGCCCTGAAAATGCCCACCTGCGGGAAGAAGTTCCCCCGGGACATCGGCAAGGCCCGGCCCTGCCTCAACTGGCACATGGGCGCCTGTGAGGGCTGGTGCCGGGGGGAGCCGGACGGGGCGGAGTACCGGGCCCGTGTGGATCAGGCCGTGCAGATCCTCTCCGGCGGGGCCAAAGAGCTGATGGCCCAGCTGGAGCGGGAGATGCTGGCCGCATCGGAGGAGCTGCGCTTTGAAAAGGCGGCTCAATTGAGGGACCGCCTTGCCGCCGTGAAGGAGCTCAATAACCGTCAGACGGTGCTGAAGGCCGCGAGGGCGGACGTGGACGCGGTGGGCTTTTGCCGCAGCGCGCGGACCAGCTTTGTGGTGCTCCACTACGCGGAGGGAGACCTGGCGGGGAAGGACCTGGAGCAGATGCCGGAACCCCTGGAGGACGACGCCGCGGCGGTGTCCGCCCTGGTCCGGCAGTACTACAGCCGCCGGGGCGCCTGGCCCCGGCAGGTGCTGCTGCCCATGGAGATCGAGGACGCGGAGCCCCTGGCCCGATTCCTCACGGAGATGGCGGGCCGGAAGGTGGAGCTCATCGCTCCCCAGCGGGGGATCAAGCGGGAGCTCATGGAGGCGGCGGCCCGCAACGCCCGGGAGGAGAGCATTCGGGCCGAGAGCGAGGCCGAGCGGCGGATCAAGACCCTGGAGTGGCTGCAAAAGATGCTGGGCCTTGCCCAGCCCATCCACCGGATGGAGTCTTTCGACATCTCCAACACCGGCGACTTCGGCATCGTGGCCAGCATGGTGGTGTTCACGGACGGGAAGCCCGCCCGCAGCCAGTACCGGAAATTCAAGATGAAGACCGTGGAGCACCAGGACGACTTCGCCAGCATGCACGAGGCCGTGAGCCGGCGCCTCGCCCACTACAAAGATGGGGACGAGAAGTTCTCGCCGCTGCCCGATGTGCTTCTCATAGACGGCGGCGTGGGCCAGGTGGCCATGGCGGTGCAGGCTATGGAGGAGCAAGGGTATCCCGATATCCCCGTGTTCGGCATGGTGAAGGACGACCGGCACCGGACCCGGGCACTCACCACCCCCGACGGGCGGGAGATCGGCATCTCCGCCAGCCCCGCGGTGTTCGCCCTCATCGGGAACATCCAGGAGGAGACCCATCGCTTCGCCATCACCTACCACAAGACCCTGCGGAAAAAGGCCATCGGCTCCAGCCTGGAGGGCATCGACGGCGTGGGGCCCAAGCGCCGGGCGGCGCTTTTGAAGCGGTTCAAGAGCGTGAAGGCCGTGGGAGCGGCCAGCCTGGAGGAGCTTTCCGAGGCTATTCCCAGGGATGCCGCCCGGGCGGTATACGACCACTTCCATTCCAAGGAGAACGAGTAATGCGCGTGATCACAGGCACGGCCCGGGGCCGGAAGCTCATGGAGCCGAGGGATATGTCCATCCGGCCCACCACCGACATGGTGAAGGAGGCCATATTCAGCATCGTCCAGTTCGACGTGCCAGGACGGCGTGTTCTGGACCTGTTCGCCGGGACGGGACAGCTGGGTATCGAGGCCCTGAGCCGGGGGGCGAAGGAGTGCGTGTTCGTGGACGCGAGCCCCGCGTCCCTGGCGCTGGTGCGGAAGAATCTGGAGATATGCAAAATGCAGGCGCCGGTGATCCGCTCCGACGCGCTGTCGTATCTGGAAAACTGCGGAAAATTCGACCTCGTTCTGCTGGACCCGCCCTATCACGAGGGCCTTTACGACAAAATTCTGAATAAAGTATTTGGATTTGACATCTTGAACGATGGTGGTATAATACTGGTCGAGAGTATGCGCGACGAGCCCATGCCCCCGGCCCCCGCCCCCTATGAAAAGGGCCGGGTGTACAACTACGGGAAGATCTCTCTGACCACCTACAGGAGACAGGCTATATGACAACTGCCATCTATCCCGGCAGCTTCGACCCCATCACGCTGGGGCATCTGAACATCGTCCGCCGGGCGTCGAAGATATTCGACCGGGTGATCGTGTGCGTGATGAAAAACCGGGAAAAGACGCCCATGTTCACCATCGAGGAGCGGATGGACATGGTCCGCCGGTCCACGGAGCGGTTCGGGAACGTGCTTGTCGCCACTACGGACGTGCTCTTGGCGGAGTACGCCAAGCAGTTCGAGGGCGCCGTGGTCGTGAAGGGCCTGCGGGCGGTGTCCGACTTCGACTATGAGTTCCAGATCGCTTTGGTGAACAAGAAGATGAACCCGGACCTGGACACGCTGTTCCTTACATCCAGCGAGAAATATACCTTCCTCAGCTCCACCGTGGTGAAGGAGATGGCCGCCTACGGGGCCGACCTTTCCGAGCTGGTGCCGAAGGAGATCATCGCCGACATCGTAGAGAAAACAAAAATCAGGAGGCAGACAGAGAAATGAACGAGAATCAGGGCATCCTTGAGCTGATCGAAATGCTTTATACCATGATCTCCGACGCCTGGGGCGTGCCCCTGGGGCAGGACAAGTGCCTGGTGGACCGGGAGAAGGCCCTGGATCTCATCGAGGAGATCAAGGCCCAGCTGCCCGCCGAGATGGCGGAGGCGAAGCGCCTGGTGTCTGCCCGTGACGAGTTTATCCGCAACGCCAAGAAGGAGGCCGAGTCCGTCCGCAAGATGGCGGAGGAGCGGGCCCGGAAGATGGTGGAGGAGCAAGAGGTGGTCCGCGCCGCCAAGGCCCGCGCCGAGGAGATGATCGCCACCGCGGACAACAAATCCCGGGAACTGCGCAAGGCCGCCAACGAGTATCTGGCCGAGTCCATGAAGAGCGCAGAGGAGTCCATGGCCCAGGCGCTGGACATCGTGCGCCAGTCCCGCGCCCGGTTCCGCAACGCCGCCTCCGGCACCAGCTACAGCCCCCAGCGGGAGCAGTAAGCCTTAGTTTGAACATACGACAGGGAGGACCCCTCGCGGGCCCTCCCTTTTTTTGTCACGGCGGAGGCAGAACGGACGTTATTCGTGGTGAGAGCGCTCGGAAGGAAAAGGGGGGCGGAAGCAATTGGATGAGAATACGGCCCTGGCGCGGCTGCGCCGGGGCGATGAAAGGGCCCTGGAGTGGTTCGTGAGCCGGTATACGCCCTATGTGGGGGCCATCGTGTGGAGCGTCATCGGCGGCCGCCTCTCCGTGCAGGACGGGGAGGAGATCACGGCGGACGTGTTTCTCACGCTGTGGAAAAACCGGGAAAAGCCCCGGGAGGGGGCTGCCAAGAGCTACCTGGGCGCCATCGCCCGCAGCCGGGCCATCGACCGCCTGCGCCGGGCCAAGTGCCTGCCGGAGCTTGAATACGACGAACTGGACGGGGCGGTGGACGGGCCGGAGCGGGATATGCTGGACCGGGAGGAGAGGACGCTGCTGCTGGCGGCGGTGGACGCCCTGGGCCCGCCCGACAGAGAGATATTCCTGCGCCGGTACTATTTCGGCCAGACGGCCCCGGAGATCGGTGAGCGTCTGGGCATGACGGCGGAGGCCGTGCGCCAGCGGCTGAAGCGGGGCCGGGACCTGTTGCGGGAGACGTTGACGAAAGGAGAATAAGGATGGATTATTATGATATTTTCAACGGGACCTGTCCCGACGATCTGCCCCTGGGCGACAGCCCCATCGACGCCGGGCGCGTGATGGGCCTGGTCCGGGCAGAGGTGAAGAGCAGGGCGCGGCCCCGCAGGCTGGGCCGGACGGTCCGGGTGGCGCTTGCCGCTGCGGCGATCGTCGCAGCCCTGGGCGTGACGGCCTGGGCCACGGGCATTATCCGCATCGTGAAGGTGGAAAAGCCCATTATCCTGGGAACACAGGACAGCGACGAGGACATCCCGGCCATCGACATCAGTTTTGACAAGACGGAGCCTGGCCCCATCGCGCCCCTGGGGGTGTGGGAGGTGGATATGCCTGCGGGCTATGAAAAGTCGTTCAGCTTTTCCTCGGCGGACTTCACCAACGAGGGCTGGACCAACGGCGAGGGCAGCGGCCTGACCTTCACCTACAGGAGAGCGGGAACGGGCGGGGACGTGACCCTCACCGAGGAGGAGATACAGGAAAAGCGGGACGTGACCGTGAACGGCCAGCCCGGCACCCTGTACGTGACGGAAAATGGGTCTATGCTGCTCTGGACGGACCAGGAGGCCGGCGTGGGCTTTATGATGAGCGCGGACGAGAGCCTGGACATGCTGGCCCTGGCGGAGACCGTTCACAGGACCGGGGACACGCCGGAGATGGACGAGTACACCCAGGCCGCTCTGGAGGACCTGGGGGACTGGACCATCACGGACCTGCCTGAGGGCTACAACGAGTACACCACCCAGGGCCGGCCCAAGGACCAGGGCGGCGGCTGGTACGCCTACGTGCGCCGGTATTGGACCGACCCGGCGGGGCACACCGTCAAGCTGAACTATGAGAACACGCTGGGCCCGTCCTATGAAAACTACGTGTCCTACTGGCGGCAGCTGGCGGATACCCCACAGGAGGAGATAGATATGGTGCGGGCCAAAGGCGGCTCGGTCCGGGACTTTCACTGCACCGTCACGGACGTGACCGTCCAGGGCCGCCCGGCGGGCCTGGTGGTGGACGCTGACGGTATGGCTCTGCGGCTGGCCTGGCTCAATGGCGACGGGTCTGTGGCGTTCATACTGGAGTCTGACGGCCTGTCCGGCGAGGAGCTCATGGCCCTGGCGGAGAGCGTGGAATTGGCGGAATGAACCAAAGTAAAAGAGGGCTCCCCTCATGGGGAGCCCTCTTTCCGTATGCTCTTATTTTACGCTGTCCACGAAGCGCAGGAAGGCCGCCTGGCCCTCCGGGGTGCGCTTGTAGACCCCGGCGTGCTCCAGGACCTGGGCGAACACCTTGCCCACCTCGTCCTGCAATATGGGCAGGGCGTTGTCGGCAGTGAAGGTATATTTCTTTTGCAGGTTCTCCGCCCAGTCCGCGTGCTTGGCCAGGACTTCGTCTCCCCGGATGTCAGAGCCTTTCACCAGCGCGTCCGCCAAATCCGCAAGCTCCGTCTTGAGCCGGGCGGGGAGGACGGCCAGGCCCATCACCTCGATGAGGCCGATATTCTCCTTTTTGATGTGGTGCAGCTCCTGGTGGGGGTGGAAGATGCCGAGGGGGTATTCCTCCGTGGTGCGGTTGTTCCGAAGTACCAGGTCCAGCTCGAACTGCCCCTCCCGCATACGGGCGATGGGGGTGATGGTGTTGTGAGGTTCGCCGTTCGTCTCTGCCAGCACCTCCGCAGCCGGATCACTGTAGCCCCGCCAGGCATGGAGTATCTTGTCCGCCAGGTCGATGAGCCGGTCTGGGTCGGCCGAACGGATGCGGAGCACGCTCATGGGCCACTTGACGAGCCCGGCCTGGACGTCCTCATACCCGGGGAAGGAGACGGCCGTCTCCACCGGGGCTTTGGCCATGGCGAAGGTATAGCGGCCGCCCTGGAAGTGGTCGTGGCTCAGTATGGAGCCGCCCACGATGGGCAGGTCCGCGTTGCTGCCCACGAAATAGTGGGGGAAGAGCTTTAAAAAGTCCATCTGCTTGCGGAAGGTGGACCGGTCGATCTTCATGGGGATGTGGCGGCTGTTCAGGACGATGCAGTGCTCGTTGTAGTACACGTAGGGGGAGTACTGGAAGAACCAATCCTGGCCGTCCAGCGTCAGCGGTATCATCCGGTGGTTCTGCCGGGCGGGGTGGTCCAGGCGGCCGGCGTAGCCCTCGTTCTCGGCGCAGAGCTGGCAGGCGGGGTAGGCGTCCTGGGGGGCGCTCTTCGCCGCGGCGATGGCCCGGGGGTCCTTCTCCGGCTTGGACAGGTTGATGGTGATGTCCAGGTCCCCGTACTCCGTGGGCACGACCCACTTCATGTCCCTGGCGATGCGGTAGCGGCGGATATAGTCTGTGTTCTGGGAGAAGTCGTAGTACCAGTCCGTGGCGGCCTGGGGGCTGCGGACGTACCGGGCCTGGAAGGCGGCGTTCACCTCGCTGGGGCGGGGGGTGAGCCGGCCCATGAGCTCCGTGTCAAAGAGGTCCCGGCTGGCGATCCCCGGCTCGATGCGGCCGTTTTCCACTGCCCAGTCCAGGATGCTCTTTAAGATGTCCTCCAGTGGCCGGTGGATGCCCGGCTCCGGGGCCGTCCAGCGGTCCAGGCCCAGCGCGTCCAGCAGCCGGTTGGCCGCCCAGGTCATGTCCGGCGGCGCGATGAGGGCCTTTTCCATGGCATAGCGTACAAGCTCCGCGATATTCTCGTCGATCATGGGTATCCCTCCTTACGCCAGCTTCACGCCGCCCGCCGGGCGGACGTTCAGGATGTGGCAGGCGCCATCGCCCAGCACCGCCTCGGTCCGGGCTTTAAACTCGTCCACCATGTCCAGAGGCACGAAGGCCTGGGCCGTGCCGCCGAAGCCGCCCCCGTGGACCCGGACCGCGCCCCGGCCATCCAGGATATGGGATGCCAGGGCGATGGTGAGCATCAGGGCCTGGTCGGCGGTCTGTCCCGTGGGCACCACGTTTTGCAGGTACAGGGCCGAGGACCGGCCGGAGGCGGAGACAAGGGCCAGGAAGCCGTCAAAATCTCCCGCCTTCAGGGCGTCCGCCTGGGCCTTGGCCCGGTCGTTTTCGTCGAAGTAGTGCATGGCCCGCAGCACCGCCCGGTCCCCGGCCTCCTTGCGCAGGGCGGGGATGGCGGCGGAGAAGCCCGCCTCGGCTACGTCCCGCAGGACCTCCTTGCCGAAGTGGCGGCTCACGGCCTTCAGCTCGTCGGTGATGGCGGCGTACTCGCCCGTCAGGTCCCCGTGGCCCGCGCCGGAGTCCAGGATGCACAGGGCGTAGCCCGCGCCGCGCAGGTCCAGGTCGATCTGCTCCACGACGGGATGGGCCGGGTCCATGAAGTCGATGGCCACCACGCCGCCCACGGAGGAGGCGGTCTGGTCCATGAGGCCGCAGGGCTTGCCGAAGAAGGCGTTCTCCGCGTACTGGCCGATCTGGGCAAGCTCCACGGGGCCACACCTGCCGTCAAAAAAGAGATCGTTGAAAATGTTCCCCGCCAGCACCTCGAAGGCCGCGGAGGAGGAAAGGCCGCTGCCGCCGGGCACGTCCGAGACCACATAGGCCTCGAAGCCCTTTCCGGTAAGGTCGCAGCCCATCTGGGCGAACCGGGCGGCCACGCCGCGCAGCAGCGCCGCGGTGGTGTTGCGCTCGGCAGGCACCGGCTCCAGCTGGGACAGGCTTATCTCCGTCATGGGATAGCCCTCCGACAGGACCCGGACCGTGCCGCTTTCGTTGGCCGCCACGGCGGCCAGGATGTCCATATCCACCCCGGCGGCCAGGACACGGCCGTGCTGGTGGTCGGTATGGTTGCCGCCCAGCTCCGTGCGGCCGGGGGCGGAAAAGAATGCCTCCGCCGGGCAGCCGAAGGTCTGGGCAAACTTGTCCAGCACGCAGCCGTACCGGTCCTTTTCACGGGCCAGGCGGCCGGGGCCGTAGAGCCGGATGAGCTGTTCGTCCAGCGCGCCGCCGGAGAGGCGTTCAGCGAGAGCGGATATAGCCATAATGTCCTCCTTTTCGCCCGAAGTGGCGTTATGATAGGGCGTCTATGGGTATGTCCCCGGTGGGGACCTTGTTCCAGTGAAATTGGGGCAGAAGCTCCGCCGGGGTGATGGGCTCCGGCGCGGGGATGAGCCCCGCGAGGTAAGCGAGCCTGCCCACCAATTCCTGGGGCGTGCTCGTCTGCCGCAGACCTTGCGTGCTCTGGCTGCCCAGCCGCTTGGAGAGCTTTTCCCTGTCCCCGGTGAGCAGGGGCAGGTGGCAGTAGTCCGGCGGCGTGCCGCCCAATGTGCGGATGAGCCATGCCTGCCGTGGGGCGGAGGAGAGGAGGTCCCGGCCCCGGACCACATGGGTCACGCCCATTGCCATATCGTCCACGCTCACCGCCAGCTGGTAGGCATATATCCCGTCCGCCCGGCGGAGAATGAAGTCCCCGCCCTCCCGGGCCAGGTCCTGCTCATAGGGGCCGTAGTGGCCGTCCTCCATGGCGATGGTCTCGTCCGGGACCTTGGCCTTCCAGGCGGGGCGCCGCCCGGCGGCCTCCAGGGCGGCCCGCTCCGGCGCCGTAAGATAAGCACAGCGGCAGCGGGGGTCGTGGACGGCTTCGCCGGGATGGGGGGCGTTGGCCGCGGCCAGGCGCTGGGCCCGGCTGCACCAGCAGGGATAGACGAGCCCTTTCTCCTCCAGGGCGCGGAAAGCCTCTTCGTAGAGGGCGGTTCGGCTGGATTGGCTGTAGGCTGGGTCCGGCCAGCCCTCGTCCCAGTCCAGGCCCAGCCAGACAAGGTCGTCCGCGATGGCCCGGGCGTATTCCGGCCGGGTGCGCACCGGGTCCAGGTCCTCCATCCGCAGGATGATCCGCCCCCCATGGGCGCGGGCATCCAGCCACGCCAGGAGCATGGCAAGCAGGTTCCCCATGTGCATATACCCGGAGGGGCTGGGCGCGAAGCGGCCCATGTACGGTCTGTCCATACCCTCATTATACCGTTTTTCGCCCGGTTGTAAAGGAAGAAATACCCAGCGGGGTTGACAACCGGGGCCGCATTTACTAAAATGTGGCGCGGGAGAACGATACGGATAAAGGAGCGCGTCTTATGAATCTGCCAAACAAACTGACCCTGGCCCGGATCGCCATGACCGTGCTGATGGTGGTGTTTTTGCTGCTGCGGGGGCCCGTATGGGCGTGGCTGGCCGCGGTGATGTTCATAGCCGCGTCCCTCACCGACATGGCCGACGGGCGCATCGCCCGCAGCCGCCATCTCATCACCAACTTCGGCAAGTTCATGGACCCCCTTGCCGACAAGATACTGAACTACTCCGTCATGATCGTGCTCATCCCCGAGGGGCTCATCCCTACGGTGGCGCTGGTCATCATCCTGTTCCGGGAGTTTCTCGTCTCCGGGATACGCCTGTCCGCCGCGGAGCAGGGCCGGGTCGTGGCTGCGAACATCTGGGGCAAGCTGAAGACACTGGTCCAGGACCTGTCCCTGGTGGCCATCCTCATCCTGCGGGCGCTGGATGTGCCCGCGCTGGAGGCGGTGTCCAACGGCCTTCTGTGGCTTTGCGCGGCGCTGACGGTCGTCTCCGGGGCCGTGTACCTGGTCCAGAACATAGACGTCTTGAAGGACGCGGACTGACCGAGAAAAACATAAACAAACGGGCGTCCCACGCCAGGGACGCCCGTTTGCTATGGGTGGGATCAATATGACGCGACATGGACGGGGCAGACGCCTGTCAGGCCGCCTGCCTGCACGGTAATGTTGGCGTCGCCCGGGGCCAGGAGGGTCACGACGCCGTCCTGATCCACCGTGGCCACTGCCTCGTTGTCGGAGGACCACACGGGCGTGTCGGCCGTATCCTCCACGTCCATGTCGAAGCTGTCGCCTGCGGCGGCCCAGAAGCCGGTGCCGTTATAGTCGTAGCCGGGCCGGCCGGACCAGCAGATCGCCAGCGTTCCCTCCGGGGCGGGCTGGGAGGCGGCGTCTCTCAGCGTCTCATCGTCGGCATCCCAGCCCTCGGGTGCCTGGATATC
>CANRMG010000047.1 GCA_947631675.1 uncultured Oscillospiraceae bacterium | reverse complement strand
GATACTCCGCCCCTGCCCCCCAGAGCCTGGTGCAATATCCTGACCAACGGCCGGTTCGGCTATCTGGCCGCGGACTGCGGCACGGGCTTCATGTGGCTGGAAAACGCCCGGGAATGCCCGGTGGACCCCTGGGGCAACGACCCCATCGCCACCACGGGCGGGGAGACCCTGGAGCTGGTGACGGCCCGGGGACGCCGGAGCCTGTTCGCCGGGGAGGGGACCTGCCGGGTCACCAACGGCTTCGGCTGGACCTGCTGGGAGCGGGAGGGCACGAGCCTGACGGCCTTCGTGCCCAACGGCTTCCGAGCCCGGGTGCTCCTCATCGACAGCCCCGGGGGATACCTGCAGTGGCACCTGCCCCTGGCGCTGGCCGCCGGGGCGGCGGACCGGCCCTACGTCATCACCGGCCAGACGGACGGCTGCCTCACGGCCATGAACCCCCGGGGCGTAAGCCCCGGCGAGACCTTCCGGGCGGTGTGCAGCGAGTCTTTTTCCGGCTTTACCGGGGACGAGGCCGCCTGGCTGGCGGGCCGGATGGACGGGAAAATGGGCCCCGGCCTGGCGCCCTGCTTCGGGGCGCTGTGGAAGGCGGGCGGCATCAGCGTGCTGGTATGCGGCTACGAGAGCCCTGAGACATTGAAGGCCCTGGCGAACCCGGACCGGGCGGCCAGAGAGCTCATGAAGGTCCGGGACGGCTGGCGGGCCATGGTGAGTCGGGTCCAGATCCGCACACCGGACGAGGACCTGGACCGGATGATGAACGGCTGGGCGGCCTATCAGACCCTGGCCTGCCGGATCATGGGCAGGACGAGCATGTACCAGTCCGGCGGGGCCTGGGGCTTCCGGGACCAGCTGCAGGACGCGGTGAATCTCATCCTGATCGCGCCCTCCCGGGCCAGAAAGCATATCCTGACCTGCTGCGCCAGGCAGTTCAGGGAGGGAGACGTGCTCCACTGGTGGCACGAGGGCCCGGCGGGTCCCCGGGGCGTGCGCACCCGGTGCTCGGACGACCTTCTGTGGCTGCCCTGGGCGCTGTGCGAGTACGTGGAAAAGACGGGGGACATGGCCCTTTGCGGGGAGATGGCCCCCTGGCTGGAGGCCCCGCCCCTGCGGCCCGAGGAGACGGACCGGTACTTCCAGCCGCCGGCCTCGGAGACGCCCGGCACCGTCCTGGACCACGCCCGCAAGGCCATGGACCTGGTCATGGTCCGGGGCCATGGGCCCCACGGGCTGCTGTTCACCGGCTCCGGCGACTGGAACGACGGCATGGACCAGGTGGGCGGCGAGAGCGTGTGGCTCACCTGGTTCTTCGTCCACATCGCCCGGCGGTTCGCCGCCTTGTTGCGGCGGGCAGGTTCCCCGGATGCGGAACTGTACGCCCGGGCGGGGGAGGAATGCGCCGCCGCGGCGGAGCGGAGCTGGAACGGCAGCTGGTACCTCCGGGGCTGGTGGGCCGACGGCGCGCCCCTGGGGGGCGTGGGGGCCCCGGCCTGTGCCATCGACTCCATCGCCCAGAGCTGGGCGGCCTTCTGCCCGGAGGCGGACCGGGAGCGGGTGGGCACGGCCCTGCGGGCCGCGGTGGACCACCTCTATGACCGGGCCCACGGCATCGTGAAGCTGTTCGCCCCGCCCTTCGGCGACGAGGGCCGGGACCCGGGGTATATCCGGGCCTGCGGGCCGGGGTTCCGGGAAAACGGCGGGCAGTATACCCACGGGGCGGTGTGGCTGGCCTCGGCCCTTTTGAAGGAGGGCTTTTCCGACGCGGGGACGGCGCTGCTCTCAGACCTGCTGCCGGCCAAGCACGACGCTTCCCGCTGGGGGACGGAGCCATGGGTGCTGGCGGCGGACGTGTCCGCCAATCCCGACCACTACGGGGAGGCCCTGTGGAGCTGGTACACAGGCTCCGCGGGATGGTTTTTCCGGGTGGTGCTGGAGGACCTTCTGGGCATCCGGCTGGAGAATGGCCGGCTCACCGTGGCCCCCCGCCTGCCCCACGGCTGGGACGGGTACGAGGCGGACATCTGCGGCCGGCACATCACCGTGGAAAAGGGGTCCGTGCGCATCACATGAAAAGGTCTCCGGGGCACTGGTCCCGGAGACCTTTTCGCGGCTTCCTGGGAAGAAATTTACAATAATGTCATTTTCAACCTCCCGGCCCTGTGCTATAATGACTATAGTACATAACTGTGACGATAGTATATGAAAAACGGAGGCGGCCAGATGGAGCGCGTGAGGCGGGAGATACTGCCAGGAGTCTTCCTGACGTGTCTTGAGACGGACAAGTTCAAGACGGGCCTTTTGAGCCTGCACCTGCTGACGCGGCTGGAGCGGGAGACGGCGGCCCAGAACGCCCTCATCCCCAGCGTCCTGCGCCGGGGCACCGTCCAGTATCCTGATATGGCGGCCATCGGCGCCCGGCTGGACGAGCTGTACGGCGCGAGGCTCGCGCCCTCTGTGCGGAAGCTGGGAGAGATCCAGGCTATAGGCTTCACGGCGGATTTCGTGGACGCCGCGCCCGGCGCGCTGGAGGACATGGCCGCCCTCATGGGCCAGATGCTCCTGGCCCCCAATACCCGGGGCGGATTGCTGCTGCCCAAGTACGTGGAGGGCGAGCGGGAAAAGCTTTTGCAGGACATCCGCGCCCGGATGAACGACCGGACGGAGTATGCCCAGAGCCGCCTTCTGGAGCTCATGTGCCCCGGGGAGGCCTACGCCGTGGACGCCCTGGGGGACGAGGACACCGCCGGGAACATCGGCTACGTGGCCCTGACGCGGCACTACCGGGCGCTTTTGGCGTCCAGCCCCATAGAGATATTCTATTGCGGCAGCGCCGACGTCGACCGGGTGGCCGCGGCCGTGGCCGACGCGCTGGTGCCCCTGCCCCGGGGGGAGATCGACTACGACATCGGCACGGACATCCGCATGAACACCGTGGACGAAAAGCCCCGCGTGTTCACCGAGGAGATGGACGTGGGCCAGGGAAAGCTGGCTATCGGCTACCGCCTGGGAGACGCCATGAGGGACCCGGATATGGCGGCCCTGCGGGTGATGAACGCCCTGCTCGGCGGGAGCGCGGGGTCGAAGCTGTTCGTGAACGTCCGGGAAAAACTGAGCCTTTGCTACTATATCTATTCCACGTTGGACCTGATGAAGGGCCTCATGCTCGTAGAGAGCGGCGTGGACCCGGCGGACTACGACAAGACCCTCGCCGAGATAGGCCGGCAGGTGCAGGCGATAAAGGACGGGGACTTCACCGACGACGAACTCACCGCCGCGAAGCGGACCGTGAGCTCCGATACCCTGGCCCTGCTGGACTACCCCGAGCGGCTGGAGCCGTTTACTCTGGGACAGAACCTTCTGGGCCTGGACTACGGGCCGGAGGAGCTGGCCGCATTGGCGGAGGACGTGACCCGGGAGGATGTCGTGAAGGCCGCCGCGGGCATCGCCTGCGACGCCGTGTATTTCCTGCGGGGCCAGGAGGATGAAGATGGAGAGGACTGATTATCCGGCCTTAGGGCTCGCAGTCTATCATACGACGCTGCCTAACGGCCTTGCCATATATGTGGTGCCCCGGCCCGGCTGGCGCAGGGCACGGGCCTGCTTCGTGACCAACTACGGCGGCGCGGACCGGCGCTTTACCCTGGACGGGGAGAAGCACGACATGCCTGCCGGCGTGGCCCACTATCTGGAGCACAAGATGTTCGACATGCCCTCGGGCACCGTGGATGAAGTGTTCGCGGGCCGTGGCGCGGACGCGGATGCCTATACCTCCGAGGCGGTGACCAACTACCACGCCCGCTGCACGGACCGGTTCGGGGAGAACCTGCGGGAGCTGCTGGCATTCGTCTCCACGCCCTGGTTCACCCCTGAGACGGTGGAGAAGGAGCGGGGCATCATCGGCCAGGAGATCGCCGAGAGCGAGGACGACCCCGCCTACGCCGCCTATATGGGCTGCATGAAACTGCTGTTCGGCGCCGGCCCCCTGGGGGACAGCATCGTGGGCACGGCATCGTCCATCGCGGCCATCACACCGGAGATGCTTGCCGTATGCCATAAGGCGTTCTACGCACCGGCCAACATGGTCCTGTGCGCGGCGGGGGATATAGACCCGGAGGAAGTGGAGCGCATCGCGCTGGAGGTTTTGCCAGTGGAAAGCGGTCCTTTGCCCGAGCGGGACTATGGCCCGGAACCGGGCCTTGAGCCCATTGAAAAGCGCACAGAGCGGGCTATGGATGTGTCCGCGCCCCAGTTCTGCGCGGGAGTCAAGCTGGGCCCGGCGGCCATGGGGCCGGAGGCCCTCAAGAAGCGGCTCACGGCGGAGCTGGCCATGCGGTGCCTCTGGGGCGGGCACGCCCCAGCCTATATCGACCTCTATGAAAAGGGGCTTTTGAACGACACCTTCCGCTATGAGCCCACCTACGCCGCCGGCGTGGGGTATATCTGCCTGGAGGGGGAGTCCCCTGACCCGGAGGCTGCCCTGGCGGGGCTGCTGGGGGCGGTGGAAAAGGACATGGACCCCGCCTTCTTCGCCCGGCAGAAGAAGGCCATGCTGGGCGGCTTCATCCGCCTTCTGGACGACTTCTATGACCTGACCGACGCCCTGGCGGAGGGCCATTTCGTCGGGTTCGACGCCCTGGCGGCGCCCGACGTGCTGGATGGGCTCACCGCGGCGGACGTGACCGCCTGGGCCCGGGAGCATCTTTGCCCAGAGCGGTTCGCCCTCTCCGTCATCCGCCCCAAGGAGGCATAAATGAGCAACGCATCCATATCCTTCCCCATGCTGGGGGACTGGTCTATATGCCCGCCCAACAGCTTCACCCTCTTTGGCCACGAGTTTTATTGGTACGGGGTCATCATCGCCTGCGGCTTTCTGCTGGCGGTGGGCTACTGCCTGCACAGGAGCAGCCAGTTCGGCATAAAACAGGATGACATCATCGACTGCCTCCTGTTCGCGGTGCCTCTGGCCATCATCGGCGCCCGGGCCTATTACGTGATATTCTTTGGCCATTACACCTCCTTCTGGGACATGTGCAAGATATGGGAGGGGGGTCTGGCCATCTATGGGGCGGTGATCGCCGCGGTGCTCACGGTCCTGGTGGTCTGCCGGGTGAAGCGCATCAGCGCCCTGGCCCTGCTGGATGTGGTGAGTTTCGGTTTCCTCATCGGCCAGTGCGTGGGCCGCTGGGGCAACTTCATGAACCGGGAGGCCTTCGGCTACGAGACGGACATCTTCTGCCGCATGGGCCTTACCCTGAACGGGGCCACCACCTACGTCCACCCCACATTTTTGTATGAGTCATTGTGGAATTTAATTGGATTCATCGGCCTGCACATCCTTTCCAAAAAAACGAAACGCAAATTCGACGGCCAGTATTTCCTCACATATGTGTTCTGGTACGGCCTAGGCCGGGCCTGGATCGAGGGCTTGCGGGCCGACTCCCTGTATCTGGGCGATACGGGCATACGGGTGAGCCAGCTTCTGGCCATCGCGGCCGCGGCCGTGTCGTGTGTGCTGCTTCTGACGCTGTCCCGCCGGGCGAAAAAAACGCAAAAACCCCTGTGGGTCGACCGTGTGGCCATGGAGGCGGCGGAAGAGACTCCGACGGAGGGACCGGAGAGCCCAGAGGGCACTATAGAACAAACCGCCGAAAATGAGGCGGAAATTCCCGGCGATAAAAAGGACGAAACATAGTAAACTATTGAGAAAACGAGTAAAAGGAGGCTACTACCATGGCAGGATTCAACGACTTTATGACCAAAGCGGGCGCCCTGGCGTCCAAGGCTGCGGGAAAGGCCAAGGACCTGGCCGGCACCGCCGCCGCCAAGACGAAGCAGCTCAGCCGCATCGCCAAGCTCAATATGGACATCTCCGCCCAGAAGGACGACATGAAGAAGGCCTACGCCGAGCTGGGCAAGCTCTACTATGAGGCCCACCATGACGCCCCCGACGAGACCTGCGCCCCCCTGTGCGCCCAGATCGACGCGGCGGCGGCCGCCATCGCCTCCCTGGAGGAGGAGATCGCCCAGATCAGGGAGGCCATGGACGCCGAGCCCATGGACGCGGACCTGGAGGAGGTGGTGGACGCCACCGAGACCGAGGCCGGCGTAGAGGTGGAGATCGAGGTGGAGGAGCCCGCCGCTCCTGCGGAGCCGGAGGCCCCTGTAGAGCCGGAGACCCCCGCGGAGCCGGAAGCGCCCGCCGCGCCCGAGACGCCCGAGGGTACGAAGGACGATCCCCCCTCCTGGTACTGAACAGCCGCACAAAGAAACATCCCCTGCCGCTTGGGCAGGGGATGTTTCTTTATCCAAAAACAAAAGACAAAGCCCGTCACGCCTTTTTGCGAAAGGCGATGAACTTGGACAGGATATAGTTGAGGATGATGACCACCACGGTCACGACCAGCTTGGCGGCGAAGCCCTCGATGCCGAGGATGGGCTGGTCCAGACCAAGTCTCATGAGCAGGGGCAGCCCGAACAGCTCCACCAGCCCGGTGAAGATACGGCTGCCGAAGAAGGCCCCGGCCTCCTTCAGCCACAGGGTTCGGGCCCAGCTCTTGGACTGGAACACCCACAGCTTGTTGGTGACGAAAGCGAAGATCACCGCCACGAGCCAGCTTATGATGTTGCCCGGGGTGACCGCCATGCCCAGCACACCCACGGTCAGGGCGTAGGCGATCCAGTTGATGAAAGTGGTGGCCGCGCCGAAGAAGAGGTAGCTTATGATCTCCTGGTGGGCCTCATAGAGTTCCTTGATCTTTTTCATACTGTGCCCTCACTCGTCCAGATATACGGCCCGGACGATCTCGCCGGTGGCGGTGCGCATGGTCCAGACGGAGAAGCCGTTATAGTAGAGCATGCCGTCCTCGGCGCCCTCCTCCTCACAGGAGGCGGAGTAGGCGCTGTCAAAGGGCTGTCCGATGGCGGAGAACAGTGCCGATGTGGGCTGGCCCACATAGCCCAGGGCCTTGCCGTAGGCGTCCTGATCCAGCACCACCGTATCGGTGCCGGAGGCGGGGGGCACGTGGGTCTGCTGGGACTGGGCCGTATTCGTGGCGGAGGCGGCCAGCACCTCCTGAGGGGCGGGCGTGCCCGTGGGGGCGGGGGCGCTGTCGTCCTTATGGCCGCAGGCCGCCAGAGCCAGCAGCAGCGCACACAGAAGCATCAGGGAAAGGAGTTTTTTCATAAGGGTATTACCTCCATGGGGAACGGGATGGCTTGGTCACAACGGTGCCATCATAGCACATTTTTACGGGATTTGGAAGATGCTGATACCGCCCTGGGAATAGACCAGGGGGTAGTTATCTGCGAAGTAGTCGTAGTCCACGGGGTATTTGGCGTATTCGGACGGACCGATGTAGACGTAGTCCACGCCGTATTCCGCGGCCAGGCGCTCGAATTCCTCACCGCCGGCGTACATGAGAGGGATCTGGGCCTCCCGCTCGCCGTAGTCGATGCCGTGGTAGTAGAGGTACATCCCCGCCCCGCACAGGATGTTCCGCCCGGACAGGACGGAGACGGGGTTGGTGTGGTCAGTGGAGGTGAGGAAGAGGCTGTCCGCCGGGGTGTTGTCGATGATATACTCCGCCGCGGCCACCTGCTCGGCACTCAAAAGCTGATACTCGCTCACCGCCTCCCGCAGAAGGCTCATGGTCCCCGAGAGGGTGCCGAGGATCACCAGCGCGGCCGCCGCAGCCTTTGCCAGCGCCCGGGGTTTTATCCTCTCCACCTGCTCCCACAGCCATCCGCAGACCAGGATGTCCACCGCCATGTACCAGACGTACAGCAGCTTATTGTCGTCATAGGGATTTGGCTGGAAGGCCACCAGGTTCGCCAGGATGAAAAGCGGCGCCGCGCCCCAAAAGATGCGGGCCCTGTCCCCCCGCAGGAGGAACATCATGGGCAGCATGGCCACGAACACCACCCCGCAGTTCACGATCCAGAACCACAGCCAGTTCATGTTCCCGTGGACCCAGCCGGGGTTGAGCCATATGAGGTTGCCCGTGCCGGCCGCGTCGAAGGTCCATACGATCAGCTGGGGCAGGGCGATGATGAGGCATACGGCGCCGTAGGCCACATAGTTCATCATCAGCGCCTTCAGCCGGCCCGCCTTTTTCGCCCGGTCCAGGAAGGCGAAGAACCAGCCCGCCGACAGCATGCCCAGGGCCAGGAAGCTGTGGGTGTGGATCATGGGCATGAGCCCGGCCAGGACTCCCAGGACCAGTATCTCCCGCCGGCCGGTCCCGTCCGCCAGGGTCTTTCGGATGGCCTGCAGCAACAGGAACATGGCCGCCAAAACCATACACCAGCCGGCCATAGTGGTCCGCTGGGGGATGAGCATGTCGCATATCACGTTCACCCACCTGAGGTCCTCGTCCACCAGGTTGGTGGGGGTCACGTAAAAGCCGGTGAGAAGGTCGGTGAAGGAGTATTTGCCGCTGAAAAACAGCACGAACCCGAACCCGCCGTTGAAGACGAACAGCAGCCAAGCCATGAGGGTGGGGACCAGTTTTTTCGTAAGCTCCGCCGCCAGCAGCCAGAAGCCGTAGAACACCGCGAACAGCATGAAAAGGCTGGGCAGTATCACCGCCATGCGCAGGCTCAGCCCGAAAAACCGCAGGCTGGCCGTGGCGGCGTCCACCAGGAAGGGGTAGTCGATCGTCTGGCCGGGGAAGATGCTGTACTCCGGGGGGAACGTGCCCTGCCGGTACAGGCTCTCGGCGAAGCCCAGGTGCATGGCCAGGTCCCCGTAGGTGCTCTGGCCCACCCAGAGGCTCCCGTCGGCGTGGGGCAGCAGCACGTGGGTATAGAGAAGATACCCGCAGAAGGCAGTGAGAAGTAAGCTGGCCAGGGCCCCCGCCATGTCCTCCAGCGGCGGCGGGGCGGGCAGCTTTTTGCCCTCCGGGGGCTGGGGCAGCTCCAGCTTTGGCCCCAGCATCAGCAGGCACACGGTGCCCACGGTGGCCAGGCCCAGGGCGACGAGCTGGGCCGTCATGGTAAAGCCCGTGAAGAAGGCGACCAGGCAGGGCAGCCACATCAGCGCCGCGCAGCCGAACACCAGCCCCAGCCAGCACTTTACCGCCCCCCGATAGGAGGGCAGCAGGCGCCAGGCCAGGGCCAGGCCAAAGAGCATATATACGGCAAGTGCGGGCATACGATTTCTCCTTCTAACCCGACGGGCGGAGAGGCCCGGCGGTGTGCCGGATGCGGTTGGTGAGCGAAGCGAACTTTAGCAGTAGGCATACCGCCGGGCCTCTCCGCCCTGGTACAGGCTTAAATCTCCGGCCCCAATTTGCTTAATACCTCCTGGAACCAGCCGGGCAGGTCGGTCCAGAGCTCGATCGTCTCGCCGGTGGCGGGGTGGATGAAGGTAAGGCCCCGGGCGTGGAGGCACTGGCTTTCAAGTCCCTTGTCCCGGCGGCCGCCGTAGACCGTGTCCCCCAGCAGGGGGTGGCCCGTGTGGGCCATATGGACCCTGATCTGATGGGTCCGGCCCGTCTCCAGGCGGCAGCGGATGTAGGTGTAGCGCTCGTACCGGGCCAGCACCTGCCAGTGGGTCACGGCGGGGCGGGAATTTTTCTCCGTCACGGCCATGCGCTGGCGGTTCCGGGGGTCCCGGCCGATGGGCGCGTTTACGGTGCCGGCGTCGTCGTGAAAGCCGCCGTGGCACACCGCGTCGTAGACCCGGGAGAGGGTGTGGTCCTTGAGCTGCTTCGACAGGGCCTCGTGGGCGGCGTCGTTCTTCGCGGCGATGATGAGGCCGCTGGTGTCCTTGTCGATGCGGTGGACGATGCCGGGCCGCAGCTCGCCGCCCACCCCGGAGAGGGAGTCCCCGCAGTGGGCCAGCAGGGCGTTCACCAGCGTCCCGTCCGGATGGCCGGGGGCGGGGTGGACCACCAGGCCCCGGGGCTTATTCACTACGATCAGGTCATTGTCCTCGTATACCACGTCCAGGGGGATGTCCTGGGCATGGGCCTTCGCCGGAGCGGCCTCAGGCAATATGATCTCAAACATGTCCCCGGCTGCGGGGCGGTAGTTCTTCCGCACGGGCACGCCACGGAGGGTCACAAGGCCCGCCTCCAGCAGCTTCGCCGCGGCGGAGCGGCTGCGGATGGCCTCTTGACAGGCGAGGAGAGCGTCGATCCTCTCCCCGCTCTCCTCTGTCGTTACCGTTATTCTCGTTTCCATCAGCTGTCCCGGAACTCCGCCAGGATGTCGTCCAGGGAATAGGAATCCAGGCCGCCGTCCGTCTCCGGCTTCTTCTCCGGCGCGGGCCTGGGCTGGGCCGGCTTGGCGGGGGCGGCCGCCTTCTTCTCCGGGGCCTTCCGGGGGGCGGCCGCCTCGGCTTCCGCCGGCGCCTCCGCCTGGGGGGCGGGCCGCCGGCGGGCGGGCTTTGCCTCCGGCTGCGGGGCCGGCGTTTCCGGCGCCCTGGCCGGGGCGGGGGTGTCGTCAAAGCTCCACTCCGCAAAGGGGTCGTCGGGATTTTCCAGCTTCAGCTCGTCGGCCAGGGAGCGGTGCTCGCCCCGGTCTCGGTGGGGGATATTGGCGTACATCTCCTCCTTGGCCTGCCGGGCCGCCTGGCGGGCGGCCTTGCGGCTCACGGGCCGCTCCGGCTCCTCAGCGGGCTGCCTATCCTCATAATAGGGCTCGTCCTCCATGTCCAGCTCCGACACCGGTCTGCGCCGGCGGCGGGGGGCA
The DNA here is from genome assembly GCA_947631675.1 of uncultured Oscillospiraceae bacterium. Next base: position 1,071 of record CANRMG010000047.1, on the reverse strand, counting down.
CGGGCGGGCTTCTGCTTTTTCTCCTTGGGCAGCTCCATGGGGTCCCGGTAGATGATCACGTGCAGGCAGAACAGGATCCCGCAGACAGTGATGAATATATCTGCCACGTTGAACACGGTGAAGGAGAATATCTCGAACTCGAACATATCCACCACATAGCCGAACAGCAGCCGGTCGATGGCGTTGCCCAGCGCGCCGGCCGCCACCAATACGCTGGTCCACCGGCCGAATTTCGTGCGGATGATCTCTGCGTTGATCAGCACGATGATGGCGACGATAAACACGCCCGACACGCCGATCAGCAGCCACTTGGCGTTGGACAGGATGCTGAAGGCGGCGCCGGTATTCTGCACATTGGTCATGTGGATGACGCCGGGGATCAGCGTCACACACTGGTCTCCGATGGCGTTCAGGGGGATGTGGTTGATAGTCCAGAACTTCACCGCCTGGTCCAGGATCAGGACCACCACGGCAGCGATCGCGTAAATCACGGTGCGTTCCTCCTATATCTTGCGGGGAGCGTCTAATTTACTCCCCGGCGGTGTAGCGCAAAGCCCCCGCGCACCGGGCGCAGAGCTCGGGATACTGGCTGTCGCTGCCCACGCTGGCGCTGTGGGTCCAGCAGCGGGGGCACTTGGGCAGGGCGGAGGGGGCTACCTCGATGTTCACGCCGGGCATCTCCGTGCCGGCCCAGCCGGGGCCCTCCCCGTCGGACAGCTCCGCCTCGGACACGATGAAGAAGCTCTCCAGGGGCTGGGCGGCGATGCGGTCCATGGCCTTCTTCGCCTGGGGCCCCACGTGGATGGTGACCTTGGCCTCCAGGGGCTTGCCGATGGTCTTGTCCGCCCGGGCCAGCTCCAGGGCCTTGTTCACGTCTGTCCTGAGGCGCAGGCTGTCGTCCCAGAAGGCGGCCTCCTCCTCGGTCAGCTTCCACTCCTCGTGGGCCGCGGGCATGTCGTTGAGCATCACGTTGCGGCCGTCCTCGCCGGCGGTATGGGGCATGGCCAGCCAGATCTCGTCGGCGGTGAAGGCCAGGATGGGGGCCAGCAGCCGCACCATGGCGTCCAGCAC
>CANRMG010000046.1 GCA_947631675.1 uncultured Oscillospiraceae bacterium | reverse complement strand
CCCAGTACACCCGGCCGGAGACCTGGGAGGGCCTGACCGTGCCGGAGGTGCTGCGGGAGGGAAAGCACAGGGAGATCGAGGCATGGCGGCGGGAGCAGCAGCTCATCCGCACCCAGGAGCGCCGGCCGGACATGTTCGCCGCCTATGTGCCTAAAACGGCCGAGGAGGAGCGCATCATCGCCCGGCTCACGGGCCGGGAAAAGCTCACCTACGACTGCCGCCTGGCCACAGAGGCGGACATTCCCGATCTCCTTGCCATCACCGGCGAGGCCAGCGCCTACATGCGGGAGAACGGCGTGGACCAGTGGCAGGATGACTTTCCCAACGAATCCGTGTTCCGCCGGGACATCGACGCGGGGGGCTGCTGGCTGTTCACCCATGAGGGCGCCCCTGCCGGGGTGATCTCCATCTACTTCACGCCGGAGCCGGACTACCCGGCCATCGACGGGGCCTGGCTCACCGCCGACGGCGCGCCCTACGCCACCTTCCACCGGGTGGCGGTGAAGGCGGCCTACCGGGGCCGGGGCCTGGCGGACGAGATGATGCAGCTGGCCGAGGACCTGGCCATGGGACGGGGCTACGCCAGCGCCCGGGTGGACACCCACGCGGACAACGGGCCCATGCAGGCACTTCTAAAGCGCCGGGGGTATACCCGCTGCGGGGTCGTCACCCTTACGGACACCATAGAGCACGACCCCCTCCGGGTGGGCTACGAGAAGGTATTTTAAAAGGGAGCGGACTTACGTCCGCTCCCTCGCTATATTGTGCCTGCCCGACGGACGATAGTTTCATCCCGGGCCTTTAACAGAGAATCAGTAATATGAGCACGTCCCTGTCTCCGCATCTACATATATCGTTTCCATCAACTGTGTCATTTGAGGTCCTTCTATCGCCCTCAGTCGCCTGACCTGGAATACAAATACAGTGCGTCCATTGCGTTCCAGCTGCCCGCAGTCCCAGAACTGGATCACGAATTTTTCTCCGTTGATCCACTGCGTTTCGCCGTCAGAAAAAGCAGAGAAGGCATCCGCAAGTTCCAATGCCCGCTGCGCGGTGATCGTTGTACTTATTGTTCCCATGTGGAGCTGTCCGTCGCCCCACAGACCCGTGGCGGCATTGTAGCCGCCCCAGGCAGACGTGTAAGTGCACATTCCCTGGGAGCCGTAGTTCGGATTGAAATACCCTGTTCCGGCGTCGGTGTAGGTCCACTGCCAGCCGGTGAGCATCTTGCCGATCTCGCCCCGGTCGTTGGTGGTCTGCAGCATAAACCAGGCCTTGCCGCCTTTGAGGTCATCCAGGTACTGGAGCCCTGTCAGCAGCTTGCCGTCGGCATCGGCGTAGTACCAGTTATTGGCCCACTTGGAGGCGCCGTCGGAGAACCCAACCCAGTAATCGCCTACGCGCTTATAGTTCTTGAAGTAGTAATAATCTCCCGTCTCCGGCACATACCGCCAGCCGGTGCCGCCTGCGGGCGGCTGGATGTCGTCCAGGCCCGGTGTCGGGGTGGGCTCAGCCGGTCCGGTGCCGTTATAATGGATCGCGGCGGAAGTGAGGGGACCGTTATTTTCCCCAACTGTTATAGCTCTCCATTGCTGCTGGGTACCGCCATAGTAGACGTCCCTCAGATTGTCGCAATAATGAAACGCCTCTCTCCCTATGCTGGTCACGCCGTCAGGGATTGTCACGCTCGTCAGGCCAAAGCATCCATAAAATGTGAAGTTTTCTATGTTGGTCATACTGCCGGGAATCGTTATACTCGTCAGACTTTCGCAATATGTAAATGCCCACGACCCTATGCTGGTCACGCCATCGCAAATCGTTAAGTCCATCAGACTATCACATTCTCTAAACGCGGCTTCCCCTACGCTAGTCACACTGCCAGGAATCGTCACGCTCGTCAGGCTGATGCAGACAGCAAACGCATATTCCCCTATGCTGGTCACGCTGTCAGGGATCGTCACGCTTGTCAGGCTGACGCAATCATAAAATGCGTAGTCTCCTATGCTGGTCACGTTGCCGGAGGCCGTCACGCTCGTCAGACTTTCGCAATATGTAAATGCCCACGACCCTATGCTGGTCACGCCATCCTGGATAATGATTCTTTTGATATCCGTCCAAATGTAATCTTCCCATGGCCTCGATTCGCAATCTCCGTAATAGTAATCGTACTCATAGTCACGCATTGCCCCCGTGCCATAGATAGTGAGCGTCCCGTCGTCGGTCAGGGTCCATTTTACGTTTTCCCCCTGGGCGCCGCAGGTGCCGCTGGCGACCTCGGTGACTGCCGCGGCCTCAGGCTCGTCGGCGGGCTTCGCCGCCACGGGCATCGGCTCCTCCGCGGGCACCGCCTCTGTCGGGGCGGCGGGGGCCTCCACAGGCGCGGCGGGCTCCGCCTCGAACTCGTCCCCCGCCGCGAATACGGGGACGCACAGGCCGAAGGTCATCACCAGCGCCAGGAGCATAGACAAAACGCGCTTTTTCATGTCTGCCTTTCCTTTCTTTTGTGTTGTTTTTCGACAGGTCAGTCTGCAAGAGCCGGGTGATGCCGGCTCCCGCAGACTTTCCCGCCGAGACAACAAAAAGCGGTGCAGGAACTCATCCTACACCGCGGAAGGGCTACAACACAGCCTGCATACTCGTTCCCCTTGTAAAAAACAGGGCGAACGGGTATAATGAGGCGGGCGCAGTCTACTGCTGTGTGGGAGGGCGTTTCTCCTGCATAGGGCTACGGGGTGTTGCCGCACCCCGTGGCCTGCCTTTGATTGTCTCGCAGTATCATTATAGCGCGTTATCCCCTTGGACGCAAGGGGTATCCGGCGCATTTTCAGCATCGGGAAAGGGAGACGGTATGACCCAGGACGAACGGCGCGCATTCCTCATCCGGCGGCTCATGGACGAGCGGCCCGAATACCGGGACGGGACCATCCCCGCGGGTCCTGCGGCGCAGCGGCGCGCCCTGCGGGCGCTGATGAACGTGCGCCCTCCCGCGCCCATAGACGGGGACGTGCTCGCCGTGCAGGACGAGTACTTGCGGCAGGAGCTGGCCGCGAAGGGCGTCACGGACATAGAGGACCTCACGCCCCTGGAGCCGGGCATATACTTATGGCAGGGGGACATCACCGCCCTTCGCTGCGACGCCATCGTGAACGCCGCCAACAGCGGCATGACCGGGTGCTACGTCCCCGGCCACAACTGCATCGACAACTGTATCCATACATACGCCGGGATGCAGCTGCGCCTGGCCTGCGCCCAGCTCATGGCCCGCCAGGGCCACGAGGAGCGCACCGGCACGGCCAAGCTCACCCCGGCGTTCAATCTGCCCTGCCGGTACGTCATCCACACGGTGGGGCCCATCGTGGAGGGGCCCCTGACGGCGGAGCACGTGAGGCTCCTGGAGAGCTGCTACCGCGCCTGTCTGGACCTGGCGGCGGAGACGGAGCTCCGGTCCGTCGCCTTCTGCTGCATCTCCACGGGGGTGTTCCATTTCCCCAAGGATAAGGCCGCCCGCGTGGCCACAGACACGGTCCGGGCCTGGCGGGCGGAGTATGACGGCGCCATGGAGGTGATATTCAATGTCCACAGCCGGGAAAACTACGACCTCTACCGGGCCCTCCTGGGATAACGTACGCCGCCTGCGGGAGGCCCTGGACCGGGCGGAGGCGGTGGTGGTGGGCGCCGGGTCGGGGCTCTCCACCGCGGCGGGGTTCGTCTACGACGGGGATAGGTTTTACGAGCATTTCTCCGACTTCGCCGCCAAGTACGGCATCCAGGACATGTACTCCGGCGGGTTCTACCCCTTCCCGGACCCGGAGGAGCACTGGGCCTATTGGAGCCGGTTCATTTTCGTGAACCGCTACATGGACCCGCCCACGCCGCTGTATGAAAAGCTGCTGGCGCTGGTGAGGGACAGGGACTATTTCGTTATCACCACCAACGTGGACCACTGCTTCCAGAAGGCGGGCTTCGATAAAGAGCGGCTATTTTACACCCAGGGGGACTACGGCCTTTTCCAGTGCTCGGAGCCCTGCTGCCAGGAGACCTTCGACAACGAAGACGCCGTCCGCCGGATGGTGGCGCAGCAGCGGGATATGCGCGTGCCCGCCGGGCTTCTGCCCCGGTGCCCCCGGTGCGGGCGGCCCATGGTGCCCAATCTGCGGGCGGACGAGAAGTTCGTGGAGGACGCCGGCTGGCACGCCGCCGCGGAGCGGTATATGGCCTTCCTGCGGCGGCACGCGGGCGGGCGCGTCCTCTTCTGGGAGCTGGGCGTGGGCTACAACACCCCGGGCATCATCAAGTACCCCTTCTGGCGCATGACGGCGGAGAATCCTGGCGCCACATACGCGGTGATGAACCGGAGCCGCGCCTTCGCCCCCAAGGAGATCGCCGCGCGGAGCATATGCCTGGGCGGCGACATCGCCGCGGCGCTGGCCCGGCTGGGGGATAAATAGCTTGTAAATCCCCAGGCTGTTTGTTATACTGGGCCAATCAGAGGTATGTGTTTTTTCCGTGGTTTTATGTCCAAGAAAGGATAATTTTTTATGAAATGGTCACGCCTGCTATGCGCCGCCCTGGCCGCGCTGCTGCTCCTGTCATGCGGCGTCAGCGCCTTCGCCACGGAGCCGGCGGAGGAGGAGCCCGAGGTCCTTCGGGTCGGGTTCTTCGCCTTCTCCGGCTATCACATCATAGAGGAGGACGGCCGCCGCAGCGGCTATGGCTATGAGTTCCTCCAGCGGCTGGCCATCCACGGGGGCTGGTCCTATGAGTATGTGGGCTATGACGGCTCCTATGCCGACGCCCTGGATATGCTGCGCAGCGGCGAGGTGGACATCGTCACCTCCGTCTCCAAGACCCCGGAGCGGGCGCAGGAGTTCTTGTTCTCCGACCAGTCCATCGGCGTCAACTCCACCATCGTCACCGTGAAGAGCGGCAACCAGGACATCGTGGAGGGGGACTATGCCACCTACGACGGCATCACCGTGGGCATGCTGGAGGGCAACTCCAAGAACACCAACTTCGAGCAGTTCGCCCGGGAGCACAGCTTCACCTTCACCCCGGTATACTTCGACGGGCAGGATGAGCTCTCCGCCGCCCTGCAGGACGGCCAGGTGGACGCCGCCGTCAGCGGCAGCCTGCGGCTGCTGGAAAATGAGTGGCTGCTGGACTCCTTCTCCGCCAGCCCCTTCTACATATGCACTCGGAAGGACCGGTCCGACCTGATGGAGCGGATCAACGCGGCCATCAACGAGATGGACCTGCACGACCCCAACTGGCGGGAGTCCCTGCACGAGACGTACTATGGCACCGACAAGGACGGGTCCATCATCCTGAACGCCGGGGAGCGGGCCTATCTGGAGGAGCACCAGGCCTCGGGCAAGCCCCTGCGGCTGCTCTTTAACCCCGACCGGGCCCCCTACTGCTATTTCCGGGACGGCCAGGCCCAGGGCATCCTGCCCGCGCTGTTCGATATCCTGGCCCAGCGGCTGGGGCTCAGCTATGAGTTCATCCCCGTGGCGGACCGGAACGAGTACTATGCCCTGCGGGCGGAGGGGACGGCGGACGTGGTGCTGGACTTCACCGGGGACTATTACATGGCAGAGAAGGAGCACTACAAGATCACGTCCCCCTACTACCAGACCAACCTGGCCCGCCTGACCCTGGACGGCTTCACCGGCACGGCGGAGCGCCTGGCCATGATGGACCGGGCGGACGCCATAGACAGCTTTCTCGCCGGCCGCTACCCGGAGGACGCGGTGCTGCGCTTCCCCACCACGGACGAGTGCGTCCAGGCGGTGCTGGACGGCAGGGCCGATGCCGTCATCCTCTACTCCTACACCGCCGAGAGATACGTCCAGCAGGACGCCCGCAACCGGCTGGCGTCCGTCGTGCTGACGGATACGTCCTTCTCCTACGCCGTGGGCGACCGCGTCCCCGGCAGCCGGTACCTGCTCTCCCTGCTGGACAAGGGCGGGGACAGCTTCACCGACGCGGAGATGGACGCCGTGGTATACCGGGAGATCGACGCCGGGCGGGTGGACGATATGAGCCTGACCGCCTTCCTGTATCAGAATCCGGTCTACAGCCTGATCGGCGTCATGCTCGTGCTGCTGCTCCTGTTCGCGCTGATCATGCTGGCGGTGCGGACCGGCAACCAGCGGCGGCTGCAGAAAAAGATCGCCCTGGCCACCGGCGAGCTGGAGAACAAGACCGAGGAGCTGACCCGCGCCCTACAGGCGGCGGACGCCGCCAACCGGGCCAAGACCACCTTCCTCAACAATATGTCCCACGATATTCGTACGCCCATGAACGCCATCATCGGCTATACGGCCCTCACCACCACCCACCTGGACAACCAGGAGCGGGCCCGGGACTATCTGGCGAAGATCGCCCAGGCATCCAACCACCTTCTCAGCCTCATCAACGACGTGCTGGACATGAGCCGCATCGAGTCGGGGAAGGTCACCATCAACGAGCGGCCGGAGAACCTGGCGGACATCCTGCAGGGCCTGCGGAACATCGTCCAGTCCGACGTCCACGCCAAGCGCCTGGAGCTGTTCATCGACACGGTGGACGTGGTGGACGAGGAGGTATACTGCGACAAGCTCCGGCTCAACCAGATCCTCCTGAACCTGACGTCCAACGCCATCAAGTTCACTCCCGCCGGGGGCACGGTGGCCATTCGGATCACCCAGAAGCCCTCCCGCTCCCCCAAGCGGGGCACCTATGAATTTCGGGTCAGCGATACCGGCATCGGCATGAGCCCGGAGTTCGCCAAGACGGTGTTCGATCCCTTCACCCGGGAGCAGACCACCACGGTCAGCGGCATCCAGGGCACCGGCCTGGGCATGGCCATCACCAAGAACATCGTGGATATGATGGGCGGCACCATCGCCGTGGAGAGCGTGCCGGAGAAGGGCACCACCTTCACCGTGACGCTGGAGCTGCGGCTGGCGGGCGTCCACCAGGAGATGGAGCCCATCGCGGAGCTGAAGGGCTTCCGGGGCCTGGTGGTGGACGACGACATGGTCTGCTGCCAGAGCGTGTCCAAAATGCTCCGGGAGATCGGCATGCGGGCGGAGTGGGCCCCCTCCGGCCGGGAGGCCATCGCCCGCACCACGGAGGCCGTGGACCTGGCCGACCCCTTCGAGGTCTATATCGTGGACTGGTCCATGCCGGAGCTGAGCGGCATCGAGACCGTCCGGGAGATACGCAAGATCGTGGGCGACGACTCCCCCATCATCCTCATGTCCGCCTATGACTGGACGGACATCGAGGAGGAGGCCCGCCAGGCCGGCGTCACCGGCTTTATCAGCAAGCCCCTGTTCGCCTCCGACCTGCATCATACCCTGGAGCGCAGCCTGGGCCGGGCCGTAGACGACCAGTCCGGCCAGAGCGCCGCCCTGCGCAGGGAGGACAACTTCGTGGGCAAGCGCATCCTCCTGGCCGAAGACAACGAACTGAACCGGGAGATCGCCGAGGAGCTGCTGAGCGAGGCCGGCTTCCAGGTGGCGTGCGCCGAGAACGGCCGGCAGGCCTGCGACATGATCCTTCAGGCCGGGCCGGGATACTACGACCTGGTCCTGATGGACATCCAGATGCCTATCATGGACGGCTACGCCGCCACCAGCGCCATCCGCGCCATGGAAGACCCCGCTCTGGCCAGTCTGCCCATCATCGCCATGACCGCCAACGCCTTTGAGGAGGACCGGGAGCGGGCCATAGAGGCGGGCATGAACGGCCACCTGGCCAAGCCCATCGACCTGGACAAGATGATGGACCTGCTGCGGAACGTGTTCAGCGGGAAACGGTGACTGTCCCTTTACTGCCTGCCAATGGCCTCCCTGATCCCAGGCCGAGGGCGGCGCGGTGCTGGTGGGCGTGGAGAAATACGAGCTGGACCTTGGGAAAGGAGAGACGTGACCATGGAGCGGATGTATGACGTGGTGGCCCTGGGCGAGATGCTCATCGACTTCACGGAAAACGGCGTGAGCGCACAGGGCAATCCCATCTTTGAGGCCAACCCCGGCGGGGCGCCCTGCAACGTGCTGGCCATGCTGCAGAAGCTGGACCGGAAGACCGCCTTCATCGGGAAGGTGGGCAACGACGCCTTCGGCCGTATGCTGCGGCAGACGGGCGAGAGCGCCGGCATCGACATGGGCGGCCTGGCGGCGGACGGACGGGTGCACACCACCCTGGCCTTCGTCCAGACGGCCCCCGACGGGGACCGGGACTTCTCCTTCTACCGGGACCCGGGCGCGGACATGATGCTGGAGGCTGAGGAAGTGCCCGCCGCGCTCATCAAAAACACGAGGATATTCCATTTTGGCACCCTGTCGCTGACGAGCGAGCCGGTCCGGGCCGCTACTGTGAAGGCGGTAGCCCTGGCGCGCAAAGCCGGGGCGGTGATCTCCTTCGACCCCAACCTGCGCCCGCCCCTGTGGCGGGACATGTACGTGGCCAAGGCCATGATCGCTTGGGGTCTCGCCCAGGCGGACGTGGTGAAGATCGCGGACAACGAGCTGGAGTTCATGACCGGGCAGACCGACTTTGACGCCGGCGCGGTCATGCTCCTGGAGGAGTATCCCAATATCCGGCTATTGAACGTGACGGCCGGAGCCGACGGCAGCTACGCCTACACCGGCAGCACCCGGGCGTTCGTCCCGGCCTTCCGGCTGGGGGGCACCATCGAGACCACCGGCGCGGGGGACACCTTCTGCGCGGCGGTGCTGAACTACATTCTGGACCGGGGGCTGGACGGCCTGACGGCGGAGGAGCTGACAGAGATGCTCCGGTTCGCTAACGCGGCGGCCTACCTGGTCACCACCAAAAAGGGCGCCATCCGCTCTATGCCGGAGCGGGCCCAGGTGGAGGAGATATTGAATAACATCGGATAAGCGGCCACAACCTCATTTGGTACGATGCAGCGTCTGCCGACGCCAACTCCCCCGTCTGCAAGAGCTATAATTTCTGATCTCAGCGACAATAAGACCCCGTCCCGGAGGGACGGGGTCTTTTATCTGTTCAGATCGGCTGCCCTTATTCAATTAAGCGGTGCATTCCCCGCACCGCCGAACACACAGACGCAGCGTGTTTTTGTTTTAAATTCCTTTTGGCCCTTCTCATTCCATTCTCCGCCGCCGCCTGCCACGCAGGCGCAGGCATGTCCCAGTTCATTATGGTATGTTTTTACTGCCTTTCCGGCAGTGTGATCGTCTCCATGACTTGGCTGATCCAGTCCGCCCAGCCCCCTTTTAAGAGGGTGCAGGCCGCCATATCCCGTCCCATGATGTCGTCCGGGCTGGTCTCCAGCGCGCCGGCGCGGCATCCGCCCAGCTGCAGCGCCAGGGGCATACCGTCGGCATAGTACTGCGGAATGTAATCCAGGTAGGTCTGAAACAGCTCTTCTATCTCAATGGCGGGGCCGTACCCGCCCTCTTTCCATGCGCCCACATCCGAGATGGTGGTGACTTTTAAGGAGGTGCAGCCCACGCTTGCCAGGAACCGGACCGTTTCCCGCAGGGTGTGCTTGTTCCGCTGGTGGATGCACATTTCCGAACCGGTGGGGAACCCGTGCTCACGGCAGCGCAGGAACGCATCTGCCACATGTTTTTCCGCGCCAGGCACGCCCCGGAGCCAGTCGTGCCAGCCCACGCCGTCGAAGCTCATGTTGAACTCCGGGCGGACGCCCCGGTCCTCCAGCTTTTTCAAAAGCTCATCCGTTACCTGGCGGCCGTTGGAGTAGATCTGGGAAATGTGCACGCCGCCGTCCAGCAGCACGTCCACGATGTCGAAGAAGTCCGGGCGGACCAGCGGCTCCCCGCCGGTCAAGGTAACGTCTGCGATGCCGCAGTCCACGATCTGATGGGCGATGCTCATCGCCGTCTCATGGTCCAGCTCCCCGTATTTTGCGTCCGGCGCGGACATATAGCAGTGCTTGCAGCGATAGTTGCAGCGCCCCGTCACGGACCAGTGCGCCGTGCGGATGTAGCGGTTGTCAAAGAACTTGTATTTCTGCTCGTCCTTCAGCTCCGTCCCCGGCGCGCAGGCGTGTATGACGCCATCCTCTTCCAGCTTTTTCAGCGCTTTTTTCTGCTGCTCGGACGCAGCCGCCAGGTCTGTGCAGCCGTCCATGTCCAGGAGCAGCGCCATATCCGCCTTCTTCAGGAAGGAGGCCCGCCCTCTGCGCCGGTCCAGCAGTGCAAACGGCAGTTTTTGCCAGCCGCGCAGCGCATAACGCTCATCCAGTATGTAATACATTATACATTTTCAGACGTCGATGCTTTTTGGAACGTTTGCAATGTCTTCTTCGGACGGAAGGACATTGCCTTTCGGCTGGCCGCCCCCTCCGACGATACAGATGCATGTGTTGCCGCTGTCCTTGCCGCTGCCGCCCAAAACACAGCCGCAGCCGGTGTTCTCATCGCTGACACCGGCACCCCCGACGTAACAGAAGCAATCGGCCGCTCCGTTCACCGCGCCCAGTTCGCTCTCGTCCAGCTCTTTTCCCTTGTTCAGGACCTCGTTTTTCTTCTCTTCGGACATGTTTTTCCCCTCTTTTCCTGACGGTCTGCCTCTTGATCTCCGATAGCCCGGTCATAGTATCAGACGAACCGGGGCAGGTGTCAATAGCTGTGTCCCGAATCGACAAGATCACGGCATGAATGGCATCCCCATGGACCTGCTGCTCAGCCGCTTAAGGAGAAGATCGGTACAATTTTAAAATATCCATCTGCCATGTTTTTCGCAAAAAGCCTTATAAAATTAAAAGGGAAAAATCACAAAAGCACGGTTTCTGTCAAATATCAAAGAAACCGTGCTTTTTTGGCAAAGATTGCGCTAATTGATACAATGCAACGCTTTTCGGGGGAGCGTTGCATTTTGCCTTGAGCGTTGCGTTGAGGGCGCGTTCTCCCCTCAGCGGTTCAGGATGCCCATAAACTCGTCGCCGGTGATGGTCTCGTGCTCATAGAGGTACGCCGCCAGCTCGTCCAGCTTGTCCCGGTCGTCGGTGAGTATTTTCGTGGCCTTTTCATGCTGCTTCTTCACCATCTGAACCACCTGCTCATCTATCGCGGCAGAGGTCTGTTCGGAGCAGGCCAGGGACGTGTCCCCGCCCAGGTACTGGTTGGTCACTGTCTCCATGGCCACCATGTCGAAGTCGGCGCTCATGCCGTAGCGGGTGATCATGGCCCGGGCCAGCTTGGTGGCCTGCTCGATGTCGTTGGAGGCGCCGGTGGTGTAGTCGCCGAAGACGATCTCCTCTGCGGCCCGGCCGCCAGTGAGGGTGGCGATCTTGTTCTCCAGTTCCTCACGGGTCATGAGATATTTATCCGTCTGCTCCACCTGCATGGTGTAGCCCAGGGCCCCGGAGGTCCGGGGGATGATGGTGATCTTCTGCACGGGGGCGGAATTGGTCTGGCGGGCCGCCACCAGGGCGTGGCCGATCTCGTGGTAGGACACGATGCGCTTTTCTTTATCGGTGAGGATAGCGTTCTTCTTCTGGTACCCGGCTATCACCACCTCGATGCTCTCCTCCAGGTCCGCCTGGGTGACGAACTTCCGCCCATCCCGGACAGCACGGAGAGCCGCCTCGTTCACGATGTTGGCAAGCTCCGCGCCCGACGCGCCGGAGGCCATGCGGGCCACCTTCTCGTAGTCCACATCCTCCGCCACCTTCACCTTTTTGGCGTGCACCTTCAATATGGCCTCCCGGCCTTTCAGGTCCGGCAGCTCCACCGGCACCCGCCGGTCGAAGCGCCCTGGCCGGGTCAGGGCCGGGTCCAGGGCCTCGGGCCGGTTGGTGGCCGCCAGGATGATGAC
>CANRMG010000045.1 GCA_947631675.1 uncultured Oscillospiraceae bacterium | reverse complement strand
CCCGGACCGTGGAGCCGATGTGCATGACGTGGGAGTAGCGCTCGATGGTGTGCAGATGCTCCACCCGGACCGTGCCGAACTTGCTGATCTTGCCCAGGTCGTTGCGGCCCAGGTCTACCAGCATGTTGTGCTCGGCCAGCTCCTTCTCATCCGCCAGAAGCTCCGCCTCCAGGGCGGCGTCCTCCTCATCCGTCTTTCCCCGGGGCCGGGTGCCAGCCAGCGGGAAGGTGTGCAGCACGCCGTCCTCCAGCTTCACCAGCGTCTCGGGAGAGGCGCCGGCCACCTCCACGTCCGTGCCGGAGAAGTAGAACATGTACGGCGAGGGGTTCATGGTCCGCAGGAGCCGGTAGGTCTGGAGAAGGGAGCCCTCAAAGGGGGCGCTGAGCCGGTTGGACAGAACGATCTGGAAGATGTCCCCCTCCCGGATGTGGCGCTTGGCCCGCTCCACCATGGCGCAGTAGGCGTCCTTGTCGAACAGCGGCGTCACCTCCCCGGTGAGACGGCCGGCGGGCTCAGCCTTCTGCTCACCCGTGCACAGAAGCTCCCGCAGCTCCTTCAGCGCCAGCACTGCCCGGTTGTAGCCCGTCTCCGGCTCGTCCAGGGACATGTTGGCGATGAGGATGATCTTCTGGGCGAAGTTGTCAAAGGCCACGAGCCGGTCGAAGAGCATCAGGTCCACGTCCTTGAACGATTCCGTGTCCTTCGCCCCTGTGCGGACGGCGGGCTCGCTGTAGCCAAGATAGTCATAGGAGAAATAGCCCACCAGCCCGCCGGTGAAGGGGGGCAGATAGTCGAAGCGGGGGCTTTTGTGCTCGGCCAGTATCTGCCGCAGCGCCGCCGACGGGTCCTCCGTATGGAAGCTCACGCCCCCGGCGCGCATCTCGCCGTCGGTGCAGGTGATCTCCATCCTGGGCTCGAACCCCAGGAACGTATACCGGCCCCACTTCTCCCGCTCCGCCACCGATTCCAGCAGAAAACAGTGGGTGGATACATTTTTTAAAATCTTCAGCGCCTGGATAGGGGTGCAGATGTCAGACAGGATCTCGCAGCTCACTGGCAGAATGTCGTACTTTCCCTCCGCCGCGATGGCCTTGACCTGTTCCAGGCTGGGTCTGACGCGCATGGTATTGGTCCTCCTCAAAATGCAAATAGTCTCCGGGAATCTCTGCCAACAAAAAACGTCCCTGACAGAAAGACCCATTTCTGTCAAGGACGAATAAAGATTTATCCGCGGTGCCACCTTGATTCACGGCGGTGAGGCCGTGCACTTGGCAGGATACCAACATATCCCCGGCAACTGACGTATGCCCACACGTCGCGCATTACCGCGCCCTCAGCGGTCCATTTGACGGTTTGTTTCCCACCCCGGTCTCAGCGTAAGGGGCTCTCTGTGCGGGCATCACCGCCGTTATCTCCGCGTCAACGGTTTAATGTTTTAAATTGTTGGGGCTATTCTAGCACGCCCGGTCCTGTTTGTCAAAGGTTTTTTTCAGAGCGGCTCCGGGACGAATCCATGGCCGTCGAAGCGCCACAGCTCCCGGAAGCCGATGTCCCGGAGCCGCGCCTCCGTCTCCGTGAAGGCGCAGGCCACGCCATCGGGCCTGTGGGCGTCGGAGCTGAGCGTTATGCGCCCGCCCAGGGCCAGAAGCCTGCGCAGCAGCGGTTCGGAGGGATAGGGCTCTGTCCGGTAGCCCCGGGCGATGGCGCCTGTGTTGACCTCGAAGATCTTCCCGGCGGATACCAGCGGCTCCATGGCGGCGTCCGTCAGTTCCAGAAGCCAGGGGGCATGGGCGTCAAAGAGCCCTGCTTTCTCGGAAAACTTGGCGATCAGGTCGAAGTGGCCCACGATGTCCACCCAGGGGGCGTCCGCCAGGGCGGCGCATTGGGCGAAGTACGCCTGGGCCATGGCCCTCTCGTCTCCGCCGAAGCGGTCCCGGAGCATGGCCCGGGTGACGTCGGGGGAACAATCAACGGTGGCATCCTCGCCGCCGGGGGGGAGGGTATGCACCGAGCCGATCACATAGTCAAAGCCGTCGGGGGTCAGGGAGGAGAGGCTGTCCCACTCAATGCCGCAGTAGACCTCCAGCGTGCCGCGAAAGGCCACCCGGACGGCAGCGATGTCCGACCGGTAGGCGGGCAGATCATCGGTCGAAATGGTCCAGTCGTTTTTCCAGGGCAGGGGGCTGTGGATGGAAAAGCCCAGGGAGGTGAGCCCCGCGTCCACGGCAGCCCGGGCCATGTCCATGGGCGAGGCCGCGCCGTCGTCCCAGGTGGTATGGGTGTGCAAGTTCTGCCGGTGTTTCATTTCATCTTTTCCTGCTTTACCTTGTGGTCGATGACGTGGCGGGAGGCGAGCTCCGCTTTCACGTCGTCCAGGCCGATGCCCATCTCCGTCATGAGCACCATGGCGTGATAGGCCAGGTCCGCCAGCTCGTAGACCGTGTTTGGTTTATCGTCGTCCTTGGCGGCGATGATGACCTCCGTGGCCTCCTCGCCGATCTTTTTGAGGATCTTGTCTTTGCCCTTGGCAAAGAGATAGGAGGTGTAGGAACCCTCCTGAGGGCTGTCCTTCCGGCCCTGCAGCAGGTCCATGAGCCCCTGATACTGGAAGGCGGGGGGCGTCTGGCCCGCATAGACCAGGTCGTTGAAGCAACTGTCCGTGCCCAGATGGCAGGCGGGGCCGTCCTTCTGCACCTCCACGACAAGCGCGTCCCGGTCACAGTCGGCGGTGATGGACACGATATGCTGGAAGTTCCCGCTGGTCTCGCCCTTGAGCCAGAGCTGCTGGCGGCTGCGGCTGAAAAAGCACGTGAGTCCCTTTTCCATGGATATGGCTAGGCTCTCCCGGCTCATGTAGGCCAGCGTCAGCACCTTTTTGCTGGCGGAGTCCACCACGATGGCGGGGATCAGGCCCTTTTCGTCGAATTTAAGATCGTCGATGTCAAGCATGCGTTTTATCTCCTCACAAGGATGTCGTTGGCCGCCAGCGCGGCCTTCAGGTCCGGGATGGACACCTCGCCGAAGTGGAAGATCCCGGCGGCCAGACCCGCGTCCACCTTTGGCAGGGTCTTGAAAAGGGTGACGAAGTCCTCGATGCACCCGGCGCCGCCGGAGGCGATCACCGGCACATTCACCGCCTGACACACTGCGTCCAGCATGGGGATGTCGAACCCGCCCCGGACGCCGTCTGTGTCGATGGAGTTCAGGACGATCTCTCCCGCGCCCATATCCACGCCCCGGCGTATCCACTCTATGGCGTCCAGACCCGTGTCCTCCCGGCCGCCCTTGGCAAAGACCCGCCAGCCGCCGTCTATGCGCCTGGCGTCCACGGACAGGACCACGCACTGGCTGCCATAGCGCTTGGCGGCGTCATAGATGAGCTGGGGCTCCGCCAGGGCCCCGGAGTTGACGCTGACCTTGTCCGCGCCGCATTTGAGCACCCGGTCGAAGTCGGTGAGGGAGCGGATGCCGCCGCCCACGGTCAGGGGGATGAACACGGTGGAGGCCGTTCTGCGCAGGATGTCCGTGAAGATGTCCCGGCCCTCGGCGGAGGCGGTGATGTCGTAAAAGACCAGCTCGTCCGCGCCGCAGCGGGAGTAGTGCTCCGCCAGGGACACCGGGTCCGACACGTCCGCCAGGCCCTTGAAGTTGACGCCCTTGACTACCCGGCCGTCCTTTACGTCCAGGCAGGGGATGATGCGCTTCGTTATCATTTCGCCACCTCGATTGCCCGGGCCAGGTCCACGGCCCCGGTATAGTACGCCTTGCCCAGGATGGCCCCGGCCAGGCCCATGTCCCGCAGCGCCGCCACGTCCTCCAGGCTGGACACGCCGCCGGAGGCCACCACGTCCATATCCAGCGCGGCGGTCAGGGTCCTGTACAGGTCCCGGTTCGTGCCTGCCATGGCCCCGTCCCGGGCGATGTCTGTGCAGATAACGGCGCCCACGCCGGCGCTCTGCAGCTTTTTGCAGAAGTCAAGGCAGGGCAGGGAGGAGGTCTCCCGCCAGCCCCTGATGGCCACATAGCCATCCCGGCAGTCTACACCGGCGGCCAGCCGGGGACCGTATTTGGCGGCCATGGCGGCGAAAAAGTCCCAGTCTGTGACGGCGGCGGTGCCCAGGATCACCCGGTCCACCCCCGCGTCCAGATACCGGCGTATCACGTCCTCGCTGCGCACGCCTCCGCCGATCTCCACCTTCAGGGCGGTGCTTCTGGCCACGGCGGCCACGATGTCGAAATTGGGGGTGGTCCCGTCCCGGGCCCCGGCCAGGTCCACCATGTGGATGTGCTCCGCCCCGGCGGCCTCGAAGTCCCGGGCCACGGCGAGGGGGTCGTCGCTGTAGACGGTCATATCGTCATAGTCGCCCCGCAAAAGGCGCACGGCCTTGCCGTCATACAGATCGATGGCAGGATAGATATACATACGTTCTCCTTATAGCTCGCAGAATGCCCGGAGGATGGCCAGACCCACCGGACCGCTCTTTTCCGGGTGGAACTGACAGCCCATCACGTTGTCCCGGGCGACGGCGGCGGTGAGCTCCGGGCCGTACTCCGCCGTGGCGATGACGGACCCGGCACACCGGTCGGCGTAGTAGCTGTGCACGAAGTACACGCACTGGCCCTCTTTGACATACCGGAAAAGGGGGTGGGGGCGGGTGAAGTGCAGGGCGTTCCAGCCGATGTGAGGCACCTTATATCCCGCGGGCAGCACCGGCTCCATGGGCACCACGTCTCCCGGGATCAGCCCGAGCCCGGCATGCTCGCCAAACTCAAAGCTCCGGTCGAACAGAAGCTGCATCCCCAGGCAGATGCCTAGGATATACTTGCCCTTTCCGGCCTCGTCCAGGAGCACTTGGTCCAGGCCCGCGGCGCGCAGCTTTTCCGCCGCGTCCCCAAAGGCGCCCACGCCGGGCAGCACGATCCTGTCCGCTGCGGCGATCTCCTCCGGGCGGCTGGTGACGGCGGCCTTTGTGCCCACCGCCTGCAGGGAGCGCTGCAGGGAGAACAGATTGCCCACCCCGTAGTCGACGACGGCGATCATCAGAGCACTCCCTTGGTGGAGGGGATGGCGCCAGGGGCGGCCGGGTCCAGGCCCGCCGCCTGGGCCATGGTACGGCCAAAGCCCTTGAAGGCGGCCTCCAGGATGTGGTGGGTGTTGGTCCCGTCCAGCTGGCGCATGTGCAGCGTGACGCCGGCGGCGCGGGTGAAGGCTGTGAAAAACTCCTCTGCCAGCTCCGTGTCGAAGTCTCCCACCCGGGGACTGGGAAGCTGGAACTGCCAGCGCAGACAGCTGCGGCCGGAGATGTCCGCGGCGCAGAGGACCAGCGCCTCGTCCATGGGCAGCAGGATGTGGCCGTAGCGGCGGATGCCCCGCTTGTCGCCCAGCGCCTGGGCAAAGGCCGCGCCCAAGGCGATGCCTATGTCCTCTGTGGTGTGGTGGCCGTCCACATATGTGTCGCCCTTGCAGGCCACGGTCAGGTCGAATCGCCCGTGGGCGGCGAACAGCGTCAGCATATGGTCCAGAAATCCTATGCCTGTGGCGACATCGGCCCGGCCTGTGCCGTCCAGGCACAGCGTAAGCCGGATGTCGGTCTCGGCGGTCTTTCGTTCTATGGCGGCGTTTCGCATGGGTCAGGCACCTCTCTTTTCCAGAATATCTTTCATAGCGTCCAGCAGCGCGTCCATCTGCGGTCGGCTGCCGATGGTGATGCGAAGCCAATCCCGGAGCCGTGGCTTGTCGAACCAGCGCACCAGCACGCCCCGCTGCCGGAGGGCCAGGTACAGCGCCCGGCCGCCCACAGCCGGATGACGGGCGAACAGGAAGTTGGCCTTCGACGGCAGGACCGTAAAGCCCAGCGCGGCCAGCGCCTCGGCGGTATACCCCCGGTTCTCCACCACGGTCCGGCAGTTGGCCAGCGTCTGCTCCTGGGAGGCGATGGCGGCGCAGCCGGCGGCCTGGGTCATGCGGTTGACGTTATAGGGGTTGGTGGAGAATTTGACGGTGTTCAGGTCGGCGATGAGCGCCGGGTCCCCCAGGGCAAAGCCCAGCCGCGCCCCCGCCAGGGAGCGGGACTTGGAGAAGGTCTGCACCACCAGAAGGTTCCTATACTTCCCGATGAGGGGCACACAGCTCTCGCCGCCGAAGTCCACATACGCCTCGTCCACGATGACCGCATTATCTGCGTTGGCGCGCAGGATGTCCTCGATTTGCGCTGGGGCCAGGGCCATGCCCGTGGGGGCGTTGGGGTTGGCGATCACGATGTTCTCATGCAGGCCGCAGTAGTCCGCCGGGTCCAGGGAGAAGTCCTCCCGGAGGGGGATGATATGGGCGGGCGTGCCGGTGAGGCCCGCGAATACGGGGTAAAAGCCGTAGGTGACGTCGGCGAAGGCCATGGGACGGCCCGCGCCGCAAAAGGCGGTGAAGGCAAAGTACAGCGCCTCGTCCGAGCCGTTGGTGGGCAGAATGTTCTCCGGCGCCAGGCCGTAGAGCTTTGCCGCCGCGGCCCGCAGGTCAGTGCACTCCGGGTCGTTGTAGAGGTTGAGCCGATGGGCCTCTGCCTCCACCGCCTTAAGCACCGCCGGGGCGGGGGGGAAGGGCGACTCGTTGGTGTTCAGCTTCACGTACTGCATATCCCGGGGCTGTTCGCCGGGCACATATGGGTCCAGCGAGGCGACCTTTTCGTTGGAAAAGCGGCTCATGAGACGACCTCCTTGTCGAACCGGACCAGCGCCGAGCGGGCGTGAGCCTCCAGACCCTCCGCCCGGGCGAACCGGGCGATGTCCCCGCTGACGGCCCGGAGCGAGTCGCGGGTAAAGTAAGTATATTGCGTTCGCTTTACGAAATCCTCCACCCCCAGGGGACTGGAGAACCGGGCCGCGCCGCAGGTGGGCAGGGTGTGGTTGGGCCCCGCCAGATAGTCCCCAAGCGCTTCGGGGGTATATTTGCCCAGAAACACGGAGCCCGCGTTCCGTACCCGTTCCAGCAGGGGCATGGGATCGTCCACACACAGCTCCAGGTGCTCCGGCGCCAGGGCGTTCGCCGCCTCCACCGCCGCGGCCAGATCGTCCGTGACGATGATCTTGCCGTTGTGCTCCACGGAAGCCATTGCGATGGCCTCCCGGGGCAGAAGGGCGAGCTGCCGGTCAACCTCCGCGCTGACGGCCTCGGCCAGAGAGGCGCTGTCGGTGACGAGCACCGCGGAGGCCAGCGCGTCGTGCTCCGCCTGGCTCAGCAGGTCTGCCGCCACCACGGCGGGGTCGCATGTCCCGTCCGCCACCACCAATATCTCGCTGGGGCCGGCGATCATGTCGATGTCCACCCGTCCGAATACCTGCCGTTTGGCCTCGGCCACATAGGCGCTGCCGGGGCCAACGATCTTGTCCACCTTGGGCACGGACTGGGTGCCGTAGGCCAGCGCGGCCACGCCCTGGGCCCCGCCGGTGCGGAACACCCGGTCCACGCCGGCGATTTTGGCCGCGGCCAGCATGGCGTCGGGCTGGCACCCGTCCGGGCCGGGAGGGGAGATCATCACCAGCTCCCGGCACCCGGCGATCCGGGCCGGGATGGCCGTCATCAGCACGGTGGAGGGATAGGCCGCCGTGTGGCCGGGCACGCACAGCCCCACCCGCTCGATGGCCGTCACCTTTACGCCCAGCACCGTGCCGTCGGGCCGGTCGATCTGAAAGCCCTGGGGCAGCTCCCGGGCGTGAAAGGCGCGGATATTCTCTGCGGCCGTCTCCATGACCCGGATCAGGGCCGGGTCTGTGCGGGCATAGGCCCGGTCGATCTCCTTCCGGGTCACCTCCAGGGCCTGAAGCTGCGCGCCGTCGAACCGGCGGGTGCAGTCGATGAGCGCCGCGTCGCCCCGGGCGGCCACGTCCGCGATGATGGCCCGGACCTGCTCGGACACGCCGGAGGTCTCCACCGTGCGGATGAGAAGTTGGTCCATGGGGACCTGTCCATAGCGGTATATCTTCATGCTCCTGCGTCCTCCTGCTCCAGAAGCGGCCCTATACGGCCGCAAAGGGTCTCGATGCGCCCGCCCACGAATTTATAGCGGGCCTTGTTGGCGATGAGCCGGGCGCTGATGGGCGCCACGTCCGCCAGGGGCGCCAGACCGTTTTCCCGCAGGGTCTTGCCCGTCTCCACGATGTCCACGATCACGTCCGACAGCCCCACGATGGGCGCCAGTTCGATGGAGCCGTTCATCTTGATGATGTCGATGGGGCGGCTCTGGGCGGCATAGTAGTCCCGGGCGATGCGGGGGAATTTCGTGGCCACCCGCAGCGTGCGCATGCCGTCGTCCCGGAAACCGGCAAAGCCTGCCACGCACATGCGGCATTGGCCCAGACCCAGATCCATCAGCTCGTACACGTCCGGCTCGTGCTCCATGAGGATGTCCTTGCCGGCCACGCCGATGTCCGCCGCGCCCCGCTCCACATAGATGGCCACGTCCGCGGGCTTGGCCCAGAAGTACCGGACCCCGGCGGCCGGGTTTTCAAAGATCAACCTCCGGTCAGGCTCCAGCAGCGCCGGACAGTCGTATCCGGCGGCCTGGAAAAGCGCGTATACCTTTTCGCCCAGACGCCCCTTGGGCAGGGCGATGTTCAACATATTCATACCGTTTATCTCTCCTTGCCATCCGGGCCGATGCGGCGGCCGTAGGTGGCGGCGGCCTCTCCCGTGGGCTGGACCCGCACGGTCCGGCCCCGGGCGATCTCTGCCTGGGCGGCGGCGATGACCGCGGCCGGGTCGTCGTCGGGGCCGTAGACCAGAAGGGTGTCCACATCCTCGCCGGCGGGCTGGGCCAGAAACCGCTCCAACTCGTTCAGGTATACCGCGAAGCCGATGGCGCCGCCCTGCTTGCCCATGCGGTGGATAAGGCCGTCATACCGCCCGCCGGACAGGACCGGCGCAGCCACGCCGTCCACGTACCCACGGAAGAGAAGGCCGTTATAGTAGTCCGTGTCGTTGATGAGGGACATGTCAAAGCTCACATTATACTTACCGAACAGCGCCAGCAGACCGATGAGCTTTTCCAGCTCCTCCGCCGCCTTTCGTGCGGCAGGGGGCAGCGGCAGGGCCAGCAGCTCCTTTAAAGTCTCTCCGGCAGGGCCGGACAGGCGGCACAGCTTCTCCAAAAGCCCGGACGCATCCCCGTCCAGGCCCGCCTGGGCGCAGACCCTTGCCAGACCGTGGGCGTTTTTCGCCTCGAAGGCGGCCAGCATATCCTCCGCCGCGCCGGCGGGGACCGGCAGCGCGTCCAGCACGCCGGTCAGAACGCCCATGTGTGACAGTTCCAACACATACCCGGGGCTGACCGCCTCCAGCGTACGGGCCGCCAGCATCAGCACCTCGCTCATGGCGTACAGGTCCACGGCGCCCAGCATCTCCAGCCCCGTCTGCATGATCTCCTGAAAACCGTCGCCGCCCCGGGGCACCCGGTACACGTTTTCCGTGTACCACACCTTTCGGGTGCGGTCGTCGCCCCGGGTGTTCTTGATGACGGACAGGGTGATGTCCGGCTTCAGGGCCATCAGGCGGCCGTTGGTGTCGCTGAACGTCAGGATCTGGGGGCTGGCCAGGAAGCGCTTGTTGCGCGCGTACAGGTCGTATTCCTCGAACTTGCTGACCTTGTACTGCTTGTAGCCGTAGCACTGGTAGAGCGCCCGCAGCTCCCCGGCCAGGCGCTCGGCGGGAGGGATGAGGCCGGTCATGATCTTTCATCCTTTCCGGTCAGGCGGTCCAGGATGAGCCCGTAGCCGCCCGCGCCGTAGTCAAGACACCGCTTGACCCGACTGATGGTGGCGGAGCTGGCTCCCGTGCCGGAGATCGTGCTCTGGTAGGACCGGCCGTCCGCCAGCATGCGGGCCACCGCCAGCCGCTGGGCGATGGACTGGATCTCCCGGACCGTGCACAGATCTTCAAAATACCGGTAGCACTCGTCCACGCTCCGCAGCGCGAGAATGGAACGGAACAGCTGGTCAGTCTCCTCATTTCTTGGCAGCGCCATGGTAAAACCTCCCCTTCGCGAATGCTTCATAATGCTATCACGCTAAAGCGATAAAGTCAATAGCCATTCGCCCTTTCCGCCGCCAAAACCGGCGGCCTGGGCTCTATGTGCTTTGTGCATTTTGACCGCCGGGACATGAACGCTGTTGACGCCTTCACGTTTACTTTGTATGCTCCAAAAAATAAAGAGAGCTCGATCATACAGGGAACTGAATTAAAGACAGTGCCTGAAGAAAGAAACGAAGTGAGCGGCGCGAAATGCGCCGCTCACTTATTGCAATAAATCCATACGTCTTGCAAAGCGTGCTGCGTGTTGGTATAATACGACCAGCCATTTTCTGAAAGAGGTATGCCAGGTGAACATCCAAATTTTTGGCGGCAAAGGATTCGATACGCAAAAAGCACAGCGGTATTTCAAGGAACGGCGCATCAAATTCCAGTACGTGGATGTCCGGCGCTTTGGCATGAGCAGGGGAGAGCTCACCAGCGTGAAAAACGCGGTGGGTCTGGCCGCCATGAGCGACGCGCCGGAGATCAGCTATCTTGCCTACGACGAGGACAAGCTGGAAAAGCTCTTCGAGTATCCCGAGCTTTTGAAAACGCCCATCGTCCGCAACGGGAAGCAGGCCACCGTGGGCTACTGCCCGGACGTGTGGAAGAGCTGGGAATAAGCGGCAGCTGCCTGTAAGCCGTCGTTTTGGAGGAACATATGAATATATTCGTATTTGGCAGCGGTGCGTGGGGCACGGCCCTTTCCATGCTGCTGGTGGACAACGGCCATGATGTCACGCTGTGGTCCCACGACCCGGAGAAGGCCGAGGCCATGGATAAGCGGCGGAAAAATCCCGCCCTGCCCGGGTCCATCCTGCCGGCGGCGCTGGGCATCACCAGTGACCCGGCGGGAGCGGAGAAGGCGGAGATCGTGCTGTTCGCGTCCCCGTCCAACGTGCTGCGCTCCACGGCGAAGACCGCCGCGCCCCATATAAAGCCCGGCACCGTGCTTGTTTCCGCCACCAAGGGCATAGAGGCCGGCACGGAGATGCGCATGAGCCAGATCATCCGCCAGGAGGTGGGGAAAGACTGCCCTGTGGCGGTGCTGTCCGGCCCCTCCCACGCGGAGGAGGTGTCCTGCCGCATGGCGACAGGCTGCGTGGCGGCCTGTGAGGACCAGGCGGTGGCAGAGCTCGTCCAGCGGGTATTCATGAACGATATGTTCCGAGTGTATGTGAATCTGGACGTGGTGGGCGTGGAGCTGTGCGGCGCGGTGAAGAACATCATCGCCCTGGGCGTGGGCGTCATGGACGGCCTGGGCCTGGGGGACAACGCCAAGGCGCTGTTCATGACCCGGGCCATGGCGGAGATCGCCGTGCTGTGCCAGAGGGCGGGGGGCGACCGCACCACCTGCTCAGGCCTGGCCGGCATGGGGGACCTGATCGTGACCTGCCTCTCCGGCCACTCCCGGAACCGCCAGGCGGGCCTTCTCATTGGCCGGGGCGCGCCGGTGGCCATCGCCCTGCGGGAGGTGGGCGCCGTGGTGGAGGGCTACTACGCCGCCGCCAGCGTGATGACACTGGCCAAGCGCCTGCACACAGAGCTTCCCATCTGCCGGAGCATATACGGCATCCTCTATGAGAACGTGGACCCGGAGAACGTGTTCCGCAGCCTCATGAACCGGGGCCGGCGCAGCGAGTTCGACTATAGCTGGGACGCCGGCAAGCGGAGCTGAACATGGTCCCGGGAATGATAAAGCCCAAACACCTGGAGCGGGGCGACGCTGTCGCCATCGTGAGCCTGTCCGCGGGCACCCTGGGGGAGCCGTGGGCCATCCACAAGCTGGACATCGCCCGGGCGCGGCTGGAGGGGGACTATGGGCAGAAGGTCATGGTCATGCCAAACGCCCTGAAGGGAAGGGACTATCTGGACGCCCATCCGGAGGCCCGGGC
>CANRMG010000044.1 GCA_947631675.1 uncultured Oscillospiraceae bacterium | reverse complement strand
TGCCTTGGCAACCGCAGCGCGGCCCTGGCCCAGCAGATGCGGGATAAGCTGGTGGAGCACAAGCAGTATATCGCCAAATACGGCGTGGACCTGCCGGAGGTGGCCAACTGGAAATGGACCCCGGCAAAGGACAGCGAGTAAGTTAAATCTTGATTTGCCCCGCAGCCCATGGGGCTGCGGGGCTCATTATATGCGAGGCTTTTGAAGGAGAGAGCGTTTTTGTCAAATTGGTTAGAGGTATCCGTCCCGGCCCACGGGGACCCGGAAGCGCTGTGCGAACAGCTCACCGGCATGGGCCTGGAGGGCTTCGTCATCGAGGACGAGCGGGATTTCAGGAAGTTTCTGGAGAACAACACCCAGTACTGGGACTTCGTGGACGACGGCCTGGAAAAGGCCATGGCCGGGGCCAGCCGGGTGAAGTTCTGGCTGGCAGACGACGACCAGGGCCGGGCCATCGTGGCCCAGCTCTATGAGAAGGGCCTCCAGCCCGAGAGCCGCTCCGTGGCGGACGGGGACTGGGAGAACAACTGGCGGGACTACTATAAGCCCGTGGAGGCGGGGGAGAAGCTGGTGATCGTGCCCCAGTGGCAGGACTACGACGGGGACCGGACCCCTGTAAAGCTGGACCCGGGCCTCCTCTTCGGCACCGGGGACCACCCCACCACCAAGATGTGTCTCGCCGCCGTGGAGAAGTACGCCGGGCCGGGGAAGCGGGTGCTGGACATCGGCTGCGGCAGCGGCATTTTGGGCATCGCCGCGGCGGTACTGGGGGCTGGGCCTATCACGGCGGCGGACGTGGACGAAAAGGCCCCGGACATCGTACGGGACAACGCCAAATTAAACGGCGTGGAGGAGGCCTTCACCGTCCATGTGGGCGACGTGATCGCGTCCGCCAAGCTCCGGGAGAAGCTGGGCGCCGGCCATGATCTTGTCCTGGCCAACATCGTGGCGGACGTGATCATCCCCCTGGCGAAGCACGTGCCCGACTTCCTCGCCAAGGACGGCGTGTTCGTCTGCTCCGGCATCATCGAGGGCCGGGAGGGGGACGTGGCCGCCGCCATCCGGGAGGCGGGCATGGAGATCAAAGAAGAATTCCACATGGACGAGTGGTATGCGTTCGCCGCCGGCAGGCGGCCGGAGGCATAATAAGGGCGCGGGACCTTCTGGTCCCGCGCCGTGCTTTTTATCAGTCCACCTCAAAGCGGAATATGCCGGCGGTGCCCGCCGGGGTGTCGGGGGCGTATTGGACGGTGACGTCGTACTTGCCGGGCAGGAGGAACATGGTGGCCCTGGCCCGCAGGTCCGCGCCGCCGCCCATCTGAGCCAGCACCTTGCCGTCCTTATTGGTCACGGTGATGTCCACGTTGGCGTCGGTGTCCGCCTCCGCCTCCAGGGTGTAGAAGTCCGGCAGCGGCACGCTCATCTCCCAGGTCCAGGGGGCCTGGTCCGGATCGTAGACATACTCGCTGTAGGCGGTGGCGCGGAAGTGGATGACGCCGAAGACGAGCGCCACGGCCAGCAGCGCGAACACCACTCCGAAGCACCAGGCCATGCTCTTCCGGGGCTTGCCGGACGTATCCGGCCGGCGGATGCGCCGGGCGCCCACCAGAATAACGATACCAAGCAGCAGGCAGGCTATGGTGGTGAGGATGCCGGTGATGGAGGGCTCGCGCAGGGCCATCCAGGCGTTGACCGCCGTCAGGATCAGCTCTATGACGCCAAGGGTATATCCCAGGCGGCTCCAGCGGCCTGCCATATCCTGCACCGACTGCTCGTCGGTGTATATCTCGTACTCCTCCGGGGGCAGGGCAGGGTCATATTTTTTGCGGAAGAAGTGCCAGCCGTTGAAGGTGTCGTTGACGAACTCCCAGCCCTGCTCGGCGAAGGTGTCCCGGTAGCGGGCCGGATCGTCGATATGCTGGTCATAGTCCAGGGCGTAGCGGTAGCGCACGCTCTCGTCCCGGTAGAACACGCTGTGGAAGCACCCTCCCTTTTCCAGCTGCCAGCCCGCCTCCGACAGGGCGTTCAGGTCGTCGAGCTCCTGCTGGTACTCCCAGGCGGGGTACATGGCGTAGCGATGCTTTTTATTCCTCACGGTCTTCTCCTCCCTCTATGATGCTCTCCGCCGCCGCGGCCAGATGCCGCAGCCGGTCCGCCTCGGCCAAAAGGACCTCGCGGCCTGTGTCTGTCAGGATGTAGAGCCGCCGGCGGTCCGCGTCCTGGCCGGGAAGCTCCTGTATCCAGCCCTTTTTCATCATGCTGCCCGTGGCCCCGTACATGGTGCCCGAGCCGATATGCACATGGCCCCGGGACAGGCGCAGGGCGTCGCGCATGATGCCGTAGCCGTGATTGGGGCCCCGGTACAGGCACAGCAGGATGTAGAAATAGCTCTCGGTCAGGGGTTCCGCGTCTCTGCCCATGGGCGCGCCTCCTTATGTCGTGGTGCGATATGTCGTGCAACGACATATCGTGACTATATCGTAACACGACATAGGGGCCCTGTCAAGTGCATCGGGAGAAGATTTTTCCTTGCAAAAAGAGGGGAACGGGCGTATAATATGGGTTAGTAATTGCTAATTGTCAGGAGGACGACGCTGTGACGAAGGTGATGAAGGTGGAGGGCATGATGTGCGGCATGTGCGAAAGCCATGTGGCGGAGGCCCTGCGGAAGGTGCCGGGCGTGCAGAGCGCCAAGGCCAGCCGCTCCGAGAAGGAGGCGCGGGTGGTCTGCGGCGAGGACGTGGCGGACGCGGCGCTGCTGGCGGCGGTGAATGCCACGGGCTATGAGGCCTCCGACGTGCGGACGGAGGAGGAAAGGCCGAAAAAAGGGCTTTTTGGCCTCGGGAAAAAGTAAATTCACGGGCGCGCCGGTAGGCGCGCCCGGCGCTTTTTGCGGGAAAGCGCCGGGCGGACCCGTCGCAGGTGGTCGATTTGGCGGCGCAGGTGGTCTGGAAGTGAGGTTGAATTGCCGGTCAGGGCTATTATATAATCAAAAATAGTTTGTTAAAGTAAGTACAGGAAGCGGAGGCGAGCGCCATGAACGTGGCCGTGTGCGAGGACGACCGGGAGGATATGGAGGTTATCTGCGGCCTTTTGCAGGAGTACGACCAGATGGGGCAGTTCGACGTGAAGCGGTTCGCCTCCGGCGGGGAGCTGTTGGCCGCGGCGGAGACGGAGGCCTTCGACCTGGCCGTCATGGACATCGAGATGACCCGGCCCAACGGCTTCGAGACGGCCCGGCAGCTGGCCGGGTCGGACGCGCCGCCGCTGATCATCTTCGCCACCCGGAGCATGGAGTATACCATCCAGGGCTACGGCGTGGCCTTCCGGTACATACCCAAGCCTGTGACCATGGAGAAGCTGGCCCCGGCCTTGGACGCGGCGGTGCGGGAGATACGGGCCAACCGCTTCACCTTCGCCGTGGACGGCAAGGCCTATATCCTGCGCATCCAGGAGATATATTACTTCGAGGTATACGGCCACGTGACCACGGTCCATACGGCGGCAGGCAGCTACTCCATCCGGGCCACGCTGCGGGACGCCCTGGCCCAGCTGCCCCAGGGGTACTTCGGCATGCCCCACCAGAGCTATATCGTGAACCTGGCCCACGTGCGCACCGCTACGGCCCAGGAGGTGACGCTGGTGAACGGGGCGGTCATCCCCGTGAGCCGGCGGCGGCAGATGGAGTTCATGGCCCAGCTTCAATCCTATCTGGGGCGGTGAGGTATGAAATACTTTGTGCTGACCGTCTGCGCGGTGGCGGAGGTCATCTACCTGTCGATCATATCGGACGGCTTCTTCCTGCGGCGGCAGGCGCCCCGCTGGCGGACGGCCGCCAGCTATATCCTGTTCAGCGCCATAGCGGTGGCCCTGGCCATGGGGCCCCGGCTGGGGATCGTGCGGGGGCTTTACTGGGCCCTGGGCGGGGCGGTGCTCATCAGCGTCAACTATGAGGCCCGGCCTTTGCAGGCGCTGCTGGCGGCGGCGACGCTGGTCATCATCTCCACCATCTCCGCCATCGCGGTGATGATGCTCCTGTCCCTGTCGGGGTTCCAGGACCGGGAGGGTGCGATCCGGGGGGCCTGGTCCCTGTACGCGACCATATGCCGGCTCAGCGATCTGCTGTTCGTGGTGGTGGTGCGCCTGGCGGGGGACGCCCTCACGGGCCGGCCCCGGGCCCGGGTATTTTTGAGCGCCTATCCGGGGCTGGCCATCGGGATCATGTTCATGTGCCTGATCGCGTCGGAAATATCCGGCCGGGCGGAGATCATCGCCCTGGGGCTTTTATACACCTGCATCGTGGTGATCCTGTTCACGGTGCGGCTTCAGGAGAAGGAGAGCGAGCGCCGGGAGCTGGAGCAGGCCAACGACCGCTACGCCACGCAGAAGGCCTACTATGAGCAGCTGCAGGCCCAGCAGGAGCAGATACGGGCGCTGTGGCACGACCTGAGCAAGTACCTGGCAGCGGCCCAGGCCGAGACGGCGGGCCAGAGCCCCTCCCTGGACCAGCTCAGCCAGGTGGCCGGAGCCATCCGGCCGGTGGTGGACGTGGACAACCGGGTGGTGAGCATCATCCTCAACGAGTACGTCCAGAATGCGGCGGAGGCGGGAGCGAAGCTGACGCTGGACGTGTCCGTGCCGCCGGAACTGCCGGTGACGGCGGCGGACCTCTACATCCTCCTGGGGAACACCATCGACAACGCCCTGGAGGCCGTGGCGGTCCTGCCGGAGGAGCAGAGGAACATCAGCGTGCAGCTGCGGCTGCACAACGGCATGCTGTTTTACAAGATCTCCAACCCCTACGACCCGGCACAGGGGAAGAAGCCCGGCAGCCTGCACGGCTACGGCCTGCGCAATGTGCGCGAGTGCGTGAACCGGGGCCGGGGCAGCCTTCAGATCGTACAGGAAAACGGAGAATATACCCTCTCGGCGATCATCAACTGCGGGGAAAACTGACCACTTGCGCCGCGAAACCTGCCGGATACGCCAAAAAGGTTGAATCCCCCCTTTGCATGTGTTATGTTGCCTATGCAATGGTTACAAAGGCAACAATTGGGTAACAAACACGCAAAGGGGGGACCTTTTTGCCCAAAAGAAGGCGGATATGGTGCCTGCTGCTGTGCATGGCGGTGCTCATGCCGCCCCTGGCCCAGGCCGGCGGCCGGGCGCGGGCCGCGGACAGCAGCGCCATCCAGGCGGAGATCGACGACCTCAGCGCCCGGCGGGGCGAGATACAGGGCCGCATGGATTCCATTCAGGCCCAGATCGACAGCCTGGATTATGAAAAGTCCAACGCCCTGGAGAAAAAGCTCATCCTGGACCGACGGAACCAGGCGGCCCGGGAGGAGCTGGAGGTGCTCCAGGAGCAGGTGGATATCGTGGACGGCATGCTGGCCACCATCCAGGAGGATCTGGACCGGGCCCGCTCGGAGGAGGAGACCCAGCGCCAGCGGTGGCTGAGCCGGCTCCGGGCCATGGAGGAGAGCTCCGGGGTGAGCTATCTGGAGGTCCTCTTCGACGCCAACAGCTTTTCGGACCTGCTGACCCGGGTGGACCTGGTGGGCGAGGTCGTGGCCTATGACGAGGACCTGGAGGCGGCCTACACCGCCGCCCGGGAGAACGTGGAGGCCCTGGAGGCCCAGGCGGAGGCCATGTACGAGCGCAACGAGGCCAGCCGCCGGGAGCTGGAGGAGAAGAAGGCCCGCCTGGAGGCGGACATGGGCGCGGCCTGCCAGATCATCGCCCAGATGGACAGCGACATCGACGAGTACACCGAGATCATGGCCCAGGAGCAGGAGACGAAGGCGGGCGTCGAGGCGCTGATCATCCAGAAGGAGAAGGAACTGAAGGCGGCCCAGGCCGCGGAGCAGGCGGCGCGCCTGGCGGCCCAGGGGGGCACCGTGGCCCCCGCCACGGGCACCAGCTCCGACGGGGCCTGGATGATGTGGCCCAGCTATACGAAGTATCTGACCAGCCCCTTCGGGCCCCGCATCCACCCGGTCAACGGGGTGTATAAGAATCACGACGGCGTGGACGTGGGCGCAAGCTACGGCAGCAATATCTATGCCGCCGCGGGGGGAACGGTGATATGCGCCGGGCCCAACGGGGGCTATGGAAACTGCGTGATGATCAACCACGGCAACGGCTATACCACCCTCTACGGCCATATGTCCCGCATCGCCGTGACTGTGGGGCAGAGTGTGGCCATGGGCCAGACCATTGGCTGCGTGGGGGACACCGGGAACGTCACGGGGCCCCATCTGCACTTTGAGGTCCGGTCCAGCGCCACGGCCTGGCCCATGGACCCCATGAGTTTTCTGTATCTGACCTGATCCGTCAGGGAAAAGGAGGTAGGATCATGAGAAAGTGGATAAGTCTTTTTCTGGCGGCGCTGATGCTGCTGACGGCGGCGGTCCCGGCATGGGCCGCCGAGGGACAGGAGGCCCCGCCCGCGGCGGATGGGTCTGCCTATGAGACCGGCGAGGCCGCGCCTCTTGCGGAGGAGGCCCCTCCCGCGGAGGTGTACGCCGGCGAAGGCGATTATATCGCCGAGACGGACGCGCCCGTGGCCGCGGCGGCCGAGGGCGTGACCGTGAGCATCCTGGGCGCGGCGGAGCAGATCGAGGACATCTACTACGATGCCCCGGACGGGAGCCAGTGCGGTTATAACGAGATATATGGCGGCACGGGCATGGACCAGGTGAAGGTCGTCGACGGCTTTTACCAGACCATCGGCCAGGTGGACAACCTTCCCGGGACCCTGGCGGTCATGCCGGGCAGCACGGTGCGGTTTTATCTGAACGCGAGCTTCGACCTGGCCGTGGAGAACGGCACGGTGACCGACAACTATGTCCACTCCACGCCCGTCTCCGACGGGGAGATCGTCTCCTTCCGGGGCGTGGACGTGACCGCTCCGGCGGAAGGGACCTTGACCATCACTGTGACCGGCTCCGATCAGCCCGCGCCGGAGACCATCCCCTATACGTTCTACAACTACAAGTGGTACGGCTATGAGGACGGCGGCATCTTGGGCGACGGCAGCGTCATCGACGGCCCGGAGGAGGGGAAGCAGTACGCCTTCTCCGGGGACGGCTGGATCACGACCGGCGGCTCCTTCGAGGTATGGACGGCCCCCGGCTATGAGATACAGGTGCTGGAGGGCGGCTCCATCGTGGAGCAGCGCGCCCCCTCCGGCCCGGCGGCGGCCAGCGTCCCGGCTGGCTCCACCTGCTATGTGGTCCATGTGGACCTGGGCGCCGAGGCGTTCGCCATCGCCTGCGTGAAGCAGGGCGAGAGCTTTGCGCCTGAGGCCGAGGCCCCCGAGACCACCGCGGCGGATGGGTTCACCATGCCCACCGGAGGCGTGCCCGTCACGGTCAGCGGACCGATGGAGGCCGTGAACGGCATCAGCGTTTGGGCCC
The DNA here is from genome assembly GCA_947631675.1 of uncultured Oscillospiraceae bacterium. The sequence goes on along the minus strand of CANRMG010000044.1, from coordinate 4,859 downwards.
CCGGCGGCGGCATGTACGACAACCTTTACAACCTGATGCCCGAGGGCGTGTATACCTGTAACGACCTGGAGCGGACCATGGTCAGCGCCAGCCGCCCCACGGCGTTCGACGCCTATCCCGGCACGGAGATGCTGTTCGAGCTGGACCCGGCCTACACCCTGGCCGTCACCGGCGCTACGACTGCCGAAAAGCTGTGGTATGACACCATGGCGGACGGCACCACGGGCGTCCGGGACCGGGACGTGTATGTGTACGCGCCGGAGAGCGGCTCCGTAGCCGTTCAGGTCGTGCCCTTTGACGGCGCGCAGGTCCGGCAGGTCCCCTTGACGGAATACCTTCGGGGCGAGAACGGCGGTTTTTTGGCTTCCACCATCCAGAAGGGCATCGAGGCCATCACCACTGTGGATGAGGACGGCACCTGTCATGGCTACACCGTGACCGGGACGGTGCTGAGCTTCCAGCTCCGAAGCGGCTGGACCGTCCAGGTCCTGGAAGGCGGCCAGGTCATCCACACGGGCGGCGCCTGGTGCGGGCCCACGCTGGAGACCGATTACACCTGCGTAGACGTGCAGGTGAGCGACGACGCCCAGGCGTTCACCTTTGCCGTCGTGAAGCAGGGCGAGACGTTCATCCCGCCTACCGAACACCCGGCCACGGGCACATTTAAGGACGTGCCCGACGACAGCTGGTACAAGGACGTGGTGGAGACGGCCTACGCCTCCGGCATGATCACAGGCACCTCCGAGGACACCTTCTCTCCCGGCGCGGCGGCCTCCCGGGGCCAGACCGTGGCCATGCTGTACCGCCAGGCCGGCTCCCCCAGCGTGGCGGACGGCAAGAGCTTCGGCGACTTGACGGCGGACTACTACAAGGGCGCCGTGGACTGGGCCTCCGCCGTGGGCGCGGTGAACGGCACGTCCGACAGCGCCTTCTCCCCGGACAGCGCCGTGAGCCGCGAGCAGCTGGCGGTCATGCTCTACCGGATGGCGGGCCAGCCCGGCATATGGTCCGGCAGCATGATGGAGGACTACTCCGACGCCGGGTCCGTCTCGGAATACGCCCGCAGCGCCATGCAGTGGGCGCTGGACTACGGCATCATCAAGGGCTATGAGGACGGGACCATCCGGCCCAGCGCCGCGGCCGACCGGGCCGAGGTGTGCGCCATGGTCATGCGCTACAAGGAACTGGTGGGCATGTTCCCCACCGAGCCCGTGGTGGCGGAGACCGAGCCGGAGAGCACGCCCGTCCCCACGCCTGCCCCCGTGAAGCACACCGGGCGGAACCTGGATAATCCCAAGCTCATCAAGCCAAAGCGGGAGAAGATAGACGACGGCATCTACAGCAATGACGAGACCGAGGATCAGTTCTATCAGCAGTGGTCTGAGACCTTCTGGGGCCTGGACCGCTCCGGGGAGGACATCATGTGGTGCCTGCGGAACCTGACCCGCATCCGCTCCGGCCCGGGGGACAGCTATCCGGTGGTGGCCACCCTGTACGCCACCTGTGAGGTGTCCCGGCTGGGCCCCGACGAGAACGGCTGGACCCCGGTGGTGTACCACGAGTACGAGACCGGCGAGGGCTTCACCGGCTGGGACTACACCGGCTATGTGCGTACCGACAAGATAAGCTCGGTCCGGCCCTGCCACACCCGCGTGGCGGACTTCTCCTCCGGCCCGGCGCTGAAAGCCTGGTGTGACCAGGGCGGCGTGCCCGAGGGGGATATGTACTTCGACTGCGGCGCCACGGCCAACGGCACGTTCTACCATGAGGAATACACCCCGGTCATCGACGGCGACACCTACACCTACACCCTGCGGGGCGGCGGCAAGGTCACCATCCACAACGTGATCCCCGAGGGCCTGGTCTCCGTGGAGGCCAGCGGCGAGGAGGAGCTGCACAGCGTGCTGCTGTTCGTGTATCTCCAGAGGGATTATGGCATCAAGACCGACAGCGGCTACAACGGCGGCTACGGCATGAGCCCCAGCGGCGACTACATGAGCTGCGAGATATGCTTCGAGATGGATATGTCCAACGACGAGAACGTCGATATGACCATGTACGCCGGCGACGAGGCGCCCCACCTGGTGCAGGTGACCGTGAAGGACAGCGTGGGCGGCAGCTACATGGGCAGCGGCGGGTCCCGGTTCGTATGGGTGGACAAAAACGGCAGCTGGACCTCCGACTACGGCGGGGAGAACTTCATCACCCTGCGCCCGGGCTATAAGCTGAAGAGCGCCAGCCCTTACGTGTCCATCGGCACGGTGTCCTATGAGAGCCATTTCTTCTACCTCAATAACGTCCCCAGGGACGTGGACCAGGTATATGTGGAAGTGACCCGGTAAAAAGATATAAAAAGCGAGGGCGCGTCCTGTGACGCGCCCTCATTTCATATTTGCGGCATATCAGTGCCAGACGAACCAGCAGAAGAGATACCCGGTCATCACGGCGGCCAGAGTGAAGGGCACGCCGATGCGCATGAAGTCCCGGGTGCTCACCTCGTAGTCCTGCCGGCGCAGGATGCCGATGACGGTGATATTGGCGCTGGCGCCGATGGGGGTGATGTTGCCGCCCAGGGTGGCGCCGGTGAGAAGGCCGAAGTAGAGAAGGATGGGCGAGCAGCCCATGGAGGCGGCGATGCCGGTGACCACCGGGAGCATGGTGGCCACGTAGGGAATGTTGTCCACGAAGGCGGAAAAGAGCACCGAGCCCCAGACGATGATGGTGTACATCACGAAAAGGTTGGACCCGCCCACCCGCACGAACAGGGCCGCGATGGCGTCGATGACGCCGCCCCGGGTGATGCCCTCGATGACGATGAAAAGCCCCGCCAGGAGAAGGAGCGTCTGGTAGTCGATCTCGATGAGGGCGATCTTCACGTTCCGCCAGCTCTTCTCCCGCAGGCGGGAGTGGATCGCGCCCACCAAAAACACGCCGATGCAGATGAGGCCGTTGGTGATGGCGGGCTTTCCGGGGATGAAGCTGGCCAGGATCAGCAGCACCACCGTCCCCGCCAGAAGGAACGTGGGAAAGTAGTTGGTGACCTCGGTCCGGTCCGGGATGGCCACCGGCTCCCGCTGGTCCCGGAACAGCCACAGGATGATGGGCACCGTCACCAGCGCCCCCAGCTCCACGGCCCAGAAGATGGAGAACCTGCCGTCCATGAAGAAGAAGTCCAGAAAGTCCATGCCCGCGTAGCCGCCCAGCATGATGGAGGTGGTGTCGCCCACCAGCGTGGCCGCGCCCTGGAGGTTGGAGCTCACCGCGATGGAGATCAAAAGCGGCACCGGGCTCACGTTCAGCTTCGCCGCGATGGCGAGACCCACCGGCGCCAGCATAAGCACCGTGGCCACGTTGTCCACGAACGCGGAGACGATGCCGGAGAAAAGGCTCATCACCACCGCCACCCACATGACGTTGGGCGTCTTTGTCAGCAGCACCTCCGCCATGCGGTTGGGCATGTGGGACTCGATGAACAGGCTCACCGTGCCCATGGTGCCCGCCAGCATCATCAGCACGTTCCAGTCCACCGCCCCTGCCAGCTCCCGGAGGGGCACGAAGCCCAGTATCACGTACAGCGCCGCGCTGGACAGGGCCACCCAGGGCCGGTACTTGGGCAGGGCGATCATCAGGCAGTAGGTGAGGATGAACAGGACCAGGGCTGTGACGGACATGATGTGCCTCCTTTTCCAACAAAAAAGACTTTTACCGCGGGAAATACGCGGTAAAAGTCTCGTTTCAGACAGGTCATCTGCGGCGGCCCGGGTCAAAATGACCGTACTGACGGACGCGCCGGACGCGGGCCAAAGCCCACGCAAACTACTCCCTCTTACAAGTATATATTATAGCCCCGAAGGGGCGGATATGTCAAGAAGGCGTCACTTCTCCTTCTCCGTCCAGATCATCAGGGCGGTCAGGTCCGCGGGGGAGACGCCGGAGATGCGGCTGGCCTGGCCGAAGCTAACCGGGCGGATGGCGGCCAGCTTCTGCCGTGCCTCCGTGCGCAGGCCGGGCACGGCCTCATAGTCGATATCCGGGGGTATACGGCGGCGCTCCAGCTTGGAGAAGGCCTCCACCTCCCGGAGCTGCCGCTGGATATATCCCTCATATTTTATGGATATTTCCACTTCCTCGATGACGGCCCGGGGGAGAGCGGGACGGTCCGGGTCCTGACCGGCCAGGGAATCGTACGTGTTCTCGGGCCTTTTCAGGAGCTGGTAGAGCTTTCCCTTCTTGAGGCGCTCGATCTCGGCGTCGACCTTTGCATATTTATCCAGCGTGCGCCGGTACTGCTCCGGGCTCACGAGACCGAGATCGTATCCAATGTATGCAAGTCGTTTATCGGCGTTATCCTGCCGGTGCAGGAGCCGGTATTCGCTGCGGCTGGTCATCATCCGGTAGGGCTCATTGGTGCCCTTCGTCACCAGATCGTCGATGAGCGCGCCGATATAGCCCTGGTCCCGGCGGATGATGACCGGGTCTTTGCCCTGTATCTTCCGGGCGGCGTTGACCCCGGCCACCCAGCCCTGGACGGCGGCCTCCTCGTAGCCGGAGGAGCCGTTGAACTGGCCCGCGCCGTAAAGGCCCGCGATCTTCTTCGTCTCCAGCGTGGCGTAAAGCTCCGTGGGGTCCAGGCAGTCGTACTCGATGGCGTAGGCCGGGCGGGTGAACTCGGCGTGCTCCAGGCCGGGGATGGTGTGGACCATGGCGATCTGCACGTCCTCGGGGAGAGAGGAGGAAAGCCCTTGGATATAGAGCTCGTCGGTATTGAGGCCCATGGGCTCGATGAAGAGCTGGTGCCGGGGCTTGTCCGGGAAGGTGACGATCTTCGTCTCGATGCTGGGGCAGTACCGGGGGCCCAC
>CANRMG010000043.1 GCA_947631675.1 uncultured Oscillospiraceae bacterium | reverse complement strand
CCACCGCCGTGGAGGTGAACCCGATGAGGATGATGTTCATCAGGTAGTTGGTGACGGAGCCGATGCCCACCATCAGGATGGACGGGAAGCCGATGCGGTAGATGTCCTTCACGATGGCCCAGGGCAGACGGACGTCGCTCCAGTGGATAGGCAGCTCCTTGTTCTTCTTGAAGTGGAACAAAAAGCCTACGCCCGCGCCTACCGCCTGGCCGATGACCGTGGCGATGGCGGCGCCGGCGGTGCCCATGGCAGGCAGACCGCACCAGCCATAGATGAAGAAGGGGTCCAGAATGATGTTCGTGACAGCGCCCACCATCTGCGTCCACATAGAAAGGGTCGTGAGGCCTGTGGACTGCAGCAGCCTCTCGACGCATATCTCCAGGTATACGAATGTAGACCCGATGGTCACGATCCGAAGGTAAGAATCGGTATAGGCCCGGATGCTCTCGATGTCCGTCTGGGAACGGATGAAGGCGTCCGCGCCAAAGATGCCGAACAGGGCCATCAGCAGCCAGCAGCAAAAGCTCAGGGCAATAGCCGTGCCGGCGGTGCGGCTGGCCAGCTTCCCGTCCCGGCTGCCCAGCGCCCGGGACACGAGGGTGCTCACGCCCACGCCCGTACCGGTGCCCAGGCCGATCATGATATTCTGGGCCGGGAACGCCAGGCTCAGAGCGGACAGGCAGTCCTCCGATACCCGGGACACGTATACGCTGTCCACGATGTTATAGAGGGCCTGCACCAGCATGGAAAGCATCATGGGAACGGCGATGGATAAAAGCAGCCGTCCCTCCGGCATCTCTCCCATGCGGCTGGAATCGAGCCGGTTTTGGGTCTTCGCCATATGTGGGATCTCCTTATTTCCTATCATTTTTCTGTATTTATCTATTATACATCATCCCAGTGCCTCTTACAAGCTTTGGCGCCTACCCAATTGTGCACAAAAAAAGCCCCGTCCGACGGGCTCGGACGGGGCAAAGGTCACTCTTCGATCATTTTCAGAAATTCTTCCTCCGAGAGGATCGGCACGCTCAGTCCCTGCGCCTTGGTGAGCTTGGACCCCGGGTCGGCCCCCGCCAGCACATAGGAGGTCTTTTTGGACACGGAGCCGGAGGCTTTGCCGCCGAAGCGCTCGATGATCTCCTCCGCCTCCGAGCGGGTGAACCGCGTAAGCGCCCCCGTGAGCACAAAGGTCTTTCCGGCGAAGCGGGTATCCGCGATCTCCTCCCTGCTTTCAAAGCTGACGCCCGCCTGGCGCAGCAGCTCGATCTGGTGGCGGCTCTGGGGGCTTTCAAACCAGCGGACGATATACCGGGCGGTGACGGGCCCCACATCGTCGATGACGGTGAGCTCCTCCTCTGTGGCAGCCATGAGCTCGTCCAGCGTGGCAAAGCGCCGGGCCAGGACCTTGGCCGCCTTGGCCCCCACCTGGCGGATACCGAAGGCGCACAGCAGCCGGGCAAGACCGCGGCTCTTGCTCTCTTCCAGATTGTTGATAAGATTCTCGGCAGACTTCTTTCCCATCCGGTCCACCGTGGCCACGGACTGGGCGTCCAGGTAGTACAGCTCCGCCGGAGTCTTTATGAGCCCTGCCTTGTCCAGGGCCTCCACCACCGCGGGGCCCAGGCCGTCGATGTCCATAGCATCCTTGGAGGCGAAGTGGACGATGTTGCGAAGCCGCTGAGCCGGGCACTCCGCGCCGGTGCAGCGGATGGCGGCCCCGTCCTCGTCCCGTTCCGCGGGTGCGCCGCATACCGGACACACCGCTGGGAAGCGGAAGAAGCCCTCGCTGTCCTTTTTGACGACCTGGAGCACCTCGGGTATGATCTCCCCCGCCTTCTGTACCAGCACCGTATCCCTTACGTTCACGCCCATGTTCTCGATGAAGTCCTGGTTGTGGAGGGTGGCGTTAGTGACGGTGGTGCCGGCGAGACGTATGGGCTCGATGACCGCCTTGGGCGTCAGAACGCCGGTGCGGCCAACCTGGATGAGGATGTCCACCACGCGGCTGGGCTTTTTCTCAGGGGGATATTTATAGGCCACTGCCCAGCGGGGGTACTTGGCCGTGCTGCCCAGTGTCTGGCGCTGGGCAAGGTCGTTCAGCTTCACCACGGCCCCGTCGATGTCGAAAGGATACCCCTCCCGGCCCTCGCCGATGGCGTCGATGGTGTCGGTGCACTCTTTTGGCGTCTTGCAGAGGGTGTGGGCCACCACGGGCAGGCCCATAGCCGCCATGGCCTCCAGGGTCTCGTAGTGGGTCCTATAGCCCGTCCCCTCCGCCAGCTGGATGTTGAAGAAGATCACGTCCAGCATCCGCTGGGCGCACACGGCCGGGTCCTGCTGGCGCAAAGAGCCGGCGGCGGCGTTGCGGGGATTGGCCAGGGGAGGCTCCCCGGTGACCTCCCGCTGCGCGTTGATGGTGTTGAAGGTATCGTGGGACATATATACCTCACCCCGGACGATGAGCCGGGCGGGGGCGTTTTTCAGCTTCTTGGGAAGGCTGCGGATGGTGCGCCGCGGTAAAACACGCCGTCGTGGTACTCCACCGCCACGGACAGCCCGTCGATCTTCGGCTCCGTCACATAGTCGTGGGGCTCGGTGACAGACACGTCCATCTTCTCCACAAAGGCGGCCACTTCCTCAAAGGAGAACACGTCCTGCAGGCTCTCCAGTGGCACCTCGTGGGCCACCGGGGCAAAGGCCTCGCTCACATGGCCGCCCACGTGCTGGGTGGGCGAGTCGGGCCGTATCCACTCCGGGTGCTCCGCCTCCATGCGCTTGAGGGAGTTGTTCATCATGTCGTACTCAAAGTCCGACACGAGAGGCGCGTCGTTATCGTAGTACGCCACGGACAGCGCCAAAAGCTTCTCCACCAGCTCGTTATAGGCTTCTATCGTCGGTTCCATGTTCATCTCTCCACGTTCATATAGCTGCCGGGCACGCGGCCCACGATCACAGTCTCCGATACCAATATCTCCGTCTGCACAGAGGTGTCCATACCCTGCCATGGCATGAGGAAAGAAAGCTGCACGTCCAGCTCCAGGAATATCTGATGGCGGGTCTGGTTGATGCCCGCAGCTGTGAGCTCGCTGCGAAAACCCGCCGTGCTGGACGAGAGCATGGTCACATTCACAGCGACGGAGGGTCCATGGTTCATGAAAAGCGCGCTGCCCAGCAGGTTCATGACGGGGATCTCCACCGTGATGGCCTCCCGCTCCGTCTCCTCTACAGCCCGGGACAGCACCTCTGCCGCCAGGGCGTTGATAGCCGGGGCGTCGGCGATCACGGCTGTGACGCAGCCGGACTCGTCCCGCTCCAGCTCCACCAGGCTCACCCCAGCGAAGGCGGGGTCCGCCATCACATCCTTCACGATGGCGTTCACCTTGGATACCACCTCATCCCGGGCGGCGGAGGCGGCGTATTCCGTCACCATGCCGCGCAGGACGACGCCGATCGTCCCCAGCAGGGCCAGGAGGCCGAGTGCCAGCAGGCACAGCGCCGCCCGGCGGACCGCCGGGCTTATGGGCCGGCGTCGGGGCCAGCGTCTTGACGGCATGACATCACCCCCTATGGGGATACTATGCCGGAAAGCGCCGGTTTATGACATCATTTTCCCATTTCTGCCAGGAAGAGCCGCGCCAGACGCAGCTGGTCCTCGCACTCGGATATCTTGGCCACACAGGCCGGAGAGTGGATGTTCCGCAGGGGCACGGACACTGCCGCCACGGCCGCCCCCGCCCCGCTGCGCTGCATGGCGGAGCCATCGGTGCCGCCGGCGATCTTGCTCTTTGTCTGCCAGGGTATCTCGTTCTCCTCCGCCAGGCGGGTCAGGGTCTTGAAAAGCTCCCGGTCATAGATGGTGCCCCGGTCCATGAAGGGGATTACCACGCCGCTGCCCGGTGAGCAGACGCGCCCCGCGCCCTCCACGTCCGGCAGGTCCGCCGCCGTGGTGCCCTCCAGGACCAGCGCCACGTCCGGCTGGATGCTCCGGGCCGCCACCGTGGCGCCCCGGGTGCCCACCTCCTCCTGGGTGGTAAAGGCGAACCAGCAGTCGCAGGGGATGTCGCCCTCTATGAGCTCCAGCATGGTAGCGCAGCCCACCCGGTCGTCGATGGCCTTGGCCTTCACAAAGCCGTCGCCAAAGCGCACCACCCGGTCGTCAAAAGCCGCCAGGTCGCCGACATGGACAAGCTTTTCCGCCTCGGCCTTATCCTTTGCGCCGATGTCGATGAACATATCCTTCATCTCCGGCAGCTTCTTTCGCTGCTCCGCGGTGGTCATATGCACCGCCTTTACGCCCACCACGCCCAGAACGCGGTCGGGGCCCACGAACACCTTTTTCCCCAGGATCACCCGCCGGTCCAGGCCGCCGGCCTGGCTGAAGTGCAGGTAGCCGTCCTCGGTGATCCAGGTGATGATCAGACCCACCTCATCCATATGGGCGCAGAGCATGACCCGCTTCGACGGGGCGACAGCGCCCTTTTTGAATACCATAAGATTGCCCATGGGGTCTGTGCGTATCTCGTCGGCATGGGGCATGGCCCGCTCCAGAATGTAGTCGCGAACTTCATCCTCGCCGCCGGAGACGCCCTCCAGACAGCACAGAGTTTCCAGCGTATCCAGTATCATATCACACCTCCATGCTCTCTACGTAGGCCGCGATCAAGTCCACGATGGCTTCCATATCGGACAGGTGGACCACCTCTACCGGCGTATGCATATACTTCAGCGGCAGGGATATGAGCGCCGTGACGACGCCGGTCCTCGCCACCTGGATGGCGCAGGCGTTGGTACCGCTGTTGCCGCCGGGCACCGCCTCAGGCTGATAGGGTATGCCCTTAGCCTCCGCCAGGGCCATGAGCTCCTTGGCCAGGGCCGTATTGATATTGGGTCCTATACCGACGGCGGCGCCCTTTCCGCACTCTGTAAGGGCCTCCCGCCCGTCGGGCGTCTTGCCATGGGTCACATCCACCACGATGGCCAGATCCGGCTCCAGACCGAAGGCCGCCACGATGGCGCCACGGTGGCCCACCTCCTCCTGGGTGCTGACCAGGCAGCACAGGTCCACATTGAGTTCCTTCTCCGCCAGGCGCTCAAAGGCCCTGATGATGACGGCGGCGCAGGCCCGGTCGTCCAGAGCCTTACCGCAAAGCTGCCCTTGGCCCAGCTCGTCGCAGCCGGCGGCGTACACCACGGGCGTGCCCGGCGGCGCGGCCTTCACTGCCTCCTCCTGGGTCAGACCCACGTCTATATAGAGCTTGTCCGGCTCGATGGCCTTCCCCATCTCCTCCTGGCTGAGCACATGGGGCGGCATGGTGTCGATGACGCCAAAGAGCGGCGGATCGGACAGCACCATCACCTCCCGGGCTGGCAGCATACGCTGGTCCACGCCGCCCAGCATGCCGAAGGAGAGAAAACCGTCCTTCGCGCCGGTGACGATAAAGCCGATCTCGTCCATATGGGCGTCCAGCAGGACCCGCTTCGCGCCGGGCTTGCCGCAGCGCTTGATGGCGATCATGTTACCCAAGGCGTCGGAGCGAATCTCGTCCGCCGTGTGGTGCAGGTAGGAGGCGATATACTCTCGCACCGGCTCCTCAAAGCCGGAGGGGCCATACAGGCCCGATAGGCATTTCGTCAGTTCGCTAAGCTCCATCGTATCACTCCATTTCTCCGATGATCCGGCGGAACAGGTCTCCCCGTTCCTCAAAGTTTTTGAACCGGTCGAAGGAGGTGCTGGCCGGGCTCATGAGCACCGTGTCCCCGGGCTGAGCCGCCGCGGCCGCCGCCTTCACCGTCTCGGTAAAGTCGTCTATCACAAATATCTCCGGCGCGCCGGGAACATATTCCTCCGCGCTCTGGACCGCCTCTTTGATCTTCCCCGCCGTGAGGCCGGTGAGATACAGCTTTTTCACGTGCCTGCATATGGCCGGGCCAAGGCTCGTGAAGGGCACGCCCTTGTCCTTGCCCCCGGCGATAAGGATGAGCTTTTCGTCAAAGCAGGCCAGACCCGCCAGGGTCCTGTCCGGGCTGGAGGCGATGGAGTCGTTTATATAGGTCACGCCCTTATGGACCCGCACGGTCTCCAGCCGGTGGGCCACGCCGGTGAAGGTGCGGGCCACGGAGCGCATGGACTCCAGATCCGCCAGGCCCCACGTGGCCGCGAAGGCGGTCATCATATTCTCCACGTTGTGCATGCCGGGGATGCGGATGTCCGCCGCGGGCATCATCTCTGTCGTCTCCCCGTCCACGCAGGCGCAGATCATTCCGTCAGGCCGCAGGTACACGCCGGGAGACACAGTATCCTTCCGGCTGAACCACCACACGCTGCCCCGGGCCTCCCCAGCGCAGGCCGCCGTGACGGCGTTATCCTGGTTCAGCACCAGCTTCCCCTCCGGGCGCTGGTTTTTGAATATCTGCTTTTTCGCGTCGATGTAGTCCTGATAGTCCTTGTGGATGTCCAAGTGGTTGGGGGCCATATTGGTGATCACCGCCACGTCGGGGGAGCAGTTCATACTGTGCAGCTGGAAGGAGCTCAGCTCCAGCACCGCCGCGTCGCCGGGCGCGATGTTGTCCGTCTCCGCCAGCAGCGGACGGCCGATGTTGCCCCCCAGCCATACCTTCCGGCCGGCAGCCTCCAGTATTTTTGCGATCAGGGTAGTGGTCGTCGTCTTGCCGTCAGAGCCGGTCACCGCGATGATCGGGCAGGGGCAAAGCGACATGAACACCTCCATCTCGCTGGTGATGACCGCTCCTTGCTCCGCCGCCCGGACAAGCTCCGGCCGGAAGGGCAAAACGCTGGGGCTGCGGAAGATGATGTCTCCGTCCAGGCCATCCATATAGCCCTCGCCCAGATGGAATTTCACGCCCCTGGCGCTCATATCCTCATAAAACGCCCCCAGGCCGGCGGCGTCGGTCTTGTCATATACGGTGGTATCGACGCCCGCATCGGCCAGTAAACCCACCAGCGGCCGGTTCGACAGCCCCGCGCCCACCACAGCCGCGCGCTTTCCCGCCAATGACTTCAAATACTCTTGCAAGGTCAAGGCATAGCCCTCCTTTATAACCATCCACAGTATATAGCAATATCTAGTGGTTTACAAGAAACGAATCCCTACAAGAAGGTATAAAAAGAGACAGGACGCAGGTCCTGTCTCTTTATCGGGGCCCCCACGCGAATCCAGCGAAGCGAATCGCGTGGGGAAAAGGAAGAAGAGCTTTGACCGATGGTGGAGCCCCGCTCGCGGGGATCTGACATCTTCAAAGCTCCTCTGACGCTACGAGCTTTCTTGTAAGCCGGATTCTGTTAAAAATGGCCATCTATCTAGGCGTAACGTTGCCGTCACGCTCCAGCCACCTCCCCGGGGAGGCCGGGCCGGCCTATGTTCCCCTCCACGGTGTTGCTCCGAATAGAGTTTACAGCAGCGCACTGTCGCCAGAGCGCCAGGTGGTCTCTTACACCGCCTTTCCACCCTTACCGCGTAAAAGCGCGGCGGTCTGTTTCTGTTGCACTCGTCCTGATGTCGCCATCGGCGGGCGTTACCCGTTATTCTTGCCCTATGGAGCCCGGACTTTCCTCACGCACAGCCTTTCGGCTCATGCCCGCGGCCATTCGGAAAACTCGCTACCTTGCTCTTAGTCGTCGGGATTTTCCCAGTTGTGCCAAACGTTCTGCACGTCCTCGTTGTCCTCGAACACGTCCAGCATCTTCTGCATGTTCTTCCGGTCGCCCTCCGCGGTGAGGGAGACGTAGGTCTGGGGCACCATCTCCTCCTGGGCGGAGTCCAGCTTATAGCCGTGAGCGGTCATATAGTCCGCCACGGCGGTCACGTCCTCCGGCGCGGTATAGAGGGTGAACACGCCCTCCTCCGTCTCCATATCGGCGGCGCCCGCCTCCATGGCATCCATCATGACGGTATCCTCGTCCAGGTCCCCGTCCTCGTTGTCCACCACGATGACGCCCTTCCGGTCGAAGGACCAGCTGACGCAGTTGGTGGGGCCCATATTGCCGTTGTACTTGTCGAAGGTGTGGCGCACGTCACTGGCGGTGCGGTTGCGGTTGTCGGTCATGGCCTCCACGATCACGGCCACGCCGCTGGGGCCGTAGCCCTCATAGGTGACGGACTCGAAGCTGGAGGTGTCGCCGCTGCCCAGCGCCTTGTCGATGGTGCGCTTGATGTTGTCGTTGGGCATGTTGGCGGCCTTCGCCTTGGTGATGACAGCAGCCAGGCGCATATTGTTCTTCGGGTCGCCGCTGCCGCCCTCCTTCACCGCCACGATGATCTCGCGGGCGATCTTGGTGAAGGCCTGGGCGCGCTTCGCGTCGGCGGCGCCTTTCGTTTTTTGTATGTTGTGCCACTTGGAATGTCCAGACATGGTGTTATCCCCCTGTATGATTACGTTCCCGGACATTGTAGCACAATTTTTCCGCAATATCAACTATCTGGCCTTGGGGATCAGCAAAAGTCCCCTGTCTTTTCCGCCATTGGCGGCGGCGATGGCCTCCACAGTGGAGCGATACTTCCGGGCCAGGGCCCACATATCCGTTCCCGCCTCCACCCGGGCAAGGGTGATGGAGGGCGCCGGGGGCAGCGCCGCCCAGGCCTCCGCGTCCTCGGTCACCTCCGTGACCGCCAGGACGCCGCCGTGGGTCACGGCCATGGCCTCCATCTGCAGCGTGGCCCGCACGTCCAGGCCGTTCCCCGCCGGGGCACAGAACACGTCTGACGCGGTCACAGTGACGCCCTGCAGCTCCGACTGGGGCGGGATCTCTGTGGTGAACTCCGCCGTGAGCCGGCACCGGGCAGCGCAGAAACCGCCTCCCTCCTGCCGCAGGATCACCCGGATATTGACGGCGGTTTTTACCGTATCTCCCTCCACCGTCACGCTGCCCACGCTGGCCGACAGGCTCAGCACGTCCCCCGCCGCGCCCATGAGATCGGCCGTGCCCGTGACGGACTGGCGCATGGATACCGGCCGCGCCGCGCTCACCAGCGGTATCTGCTCCTTCTTTCCCTCCAGCACGGTCCGGTTGCTGTATATGTCCGCGATGTAGGCCGCCTCCTCTTCTCGGCGGCATATGGTCTGGGCCACCAAGTGCAGCTCCGCCGCCACCCGGCCGTCCTCATCCAGCCGCTCTGGCAGGTCGAAATAGGCCCCTGTGAACATGACGGACACCTCCGGCGTCACGTCCCCCTCCTGGAGCTCCACCTCCATGATCTGGGAAAACTCCGTCTCATAACGCCCGGCGAACACCTGTCCGTCCCGGCAGGCGAACACCAGCCCCGCCCGGACGCGGCCCCGGAACACCACCTTGCCGCTGACATACTTTACGTCCTCCAGCGCGGCCTCCGCCCGCTGGCTCAGGATGCGCTCGGCGCCGCCGCTGCCGGGGGGCAGCGGGTAGCCGTCGGTGAGGACGAAGGTCTTTTCCCGCACGTCCGCCACCGTGACCATCGGCGCGGAACCGGCGAGAAGATGGATGCTCTTATCCTCCGCGGCCAGGCCCGACGTGAGCTCCAGATCCCTGCGCTGATAGACCCGCGCCTCACAGTCCACGTCCACCCGCACAGACAGCTTCCGGGAGTTGACCATCCGGGCGTCCAGGGCCCGGACCCGGAGCCTGGCCACGGTCCGGCAGTCCACGTCCGCCCCCGGCGCGTCGGCCCGCATCTCCACGGGCACCACCACCGCCAGGCTCTGCAGGACCTCGCTCCCCTCGGGCATATACAGCACCGACACGCTCACGCTGGCGCCCAGCACCACCGTCCCCGCCTCGGTCTCCTTGTTCCGCAGGGTGATGATGCTCTCCGCGTCCACCACGCTGGCCATGTCCGGCATGGCGTCCGGCACGTTGCTCTCGGCTGTGAAATCCCGGCTGAAGGACCCGGACCAGACCGGGGCCAGCTGGGTGTATATATCCTTTTTCAGGGCCGTATCCATGATTCGCTCGCTCCTTGCCATCATTTTCTATGGCAAGGGTATGCGCCCGTCCCGCGGAATATGTCAGCCCATGAACATCCCCCGGCAGCCCCAGCACAAAAGACCGACGCCCAGCAGCCACCAGAACCAGTTGGGCATCATCAGCGTCACCAGTATAAGCGTGCCCAAGATCACCGCGCAGCAGCATACCGCGCTGCCCCGTCCTCTTCTACCCATAGTAAACCGCCTCCCGTCCATTATATGGGCGGAAGGCGGCGTGTGTTCACTTTTCGATCTCCCAGCGGTGAAGCTTGGCAGCCTCCTCATAAAGCCGCAGGTAGGACCCGTACCGGCTGGGATGGATGCGCTCTGGCCGGGCCCCGCGCACCGCGCAGTCCGGCTCCGCCCGGTGGGTGCAGTCGTCAAAGCGGCACTTGCCCAGACAGGGCCGGAACTCCGGGAACAGCCCCGCCAGCTCCTCCGGCAAAAAGGGCTCCTCCGTCTCGTCCCCAAAGGAGGCAAAACCGGGGGTATCCCCCAAAAGGGTGCCGCCGCCTATGTCGAACAGCTCCACATGGCGGGTGGTATGCTTTCCCCGGCCCAGCTTCCGGCTCACCTCGGCCGTGGGGATAGCAAGCCCCGGCGCCAGGGCGTTTATGAGACTGCTCTTGCCCACGCCGGAGTTGCCGGTGAAGCAGCAGGTCCTCCCTGCCATGGCGGCCCGCAGGGCCTCCACGCCCTGGCCCGTGAGGGCGCTGATGGGATAGACCTCATAGCCGGTGGAAGCGTAGATCTTTTGCAGCTCCTCCGCCGGGTCCAGGTCGCACTTATTCACCGCCAGGATCACCCCGCAGCGGTTTTTCTCGCAGCGGATCGTCACCCGGTCGATGAGGTACGGGTCCGTCACCGGTATGGCCGCGCTCACCACCATCACCAGGCAGTCGATGTTGGCCATGGCCGGACGGGCAAAGGCGTTTTTCCGGGGCAGTATCTCCGCCACCGTGCCCTCGCCGTCCGCGCCCATTTCGACCCGGACCCGGTCGCCCACCAAGGGCGTAAGGCCCTCTTTGCGGAAGCGGCCCCTGGCCCGGCACTGGATGAGCCCTTCAGCGTCATCCGCGCGGACATAGTAAAACCCGCTGAGGGCCCGCATGATGGTCCCTTCTCTCAGCAAGCTCAACCTCCCGGCGCGGGGGCGGCATCCTGAGGCTGCGGCGTGGTGGGCGCCATGGTCGGCACGGCGGGGCCGGTGCTGATCTGCAGGTACACCTGGGTGCCCATGATGACCTGGGTCCCGGCGGAATAGCTCTGCCACATGACCCTGCCGGCCTCGGTGTTGGAGGAGCTGACGTAGGATATTTCGTTCTCGCCGCAGATGAGGCCCTCCCGCTGCAGCGTGAGCAGCGCGGACTCCTTCGTAAGGCCGATGACGCTGGGAACGCTGGTATAGGACGCGGCGGGGCCGGCGCTGACGTGCAGTGTCACGGTGCTGCCGCTGGATACGGACGCGCCCGGCGCGGGCTCGGCGGAGATGACGTAGTTCTCAGTGATGGAGGCGGACTCCTCCAGCTCGATGTTCACGTTCAGGCCCTTCGCCTCCAAACGCACCTGCACGTTCGTGTAGGGGGCGTTGACGATGTCATCGGGGATGGTGACCAGCTGGATGCCGGAGCTGACGGTGAGGGCCACGTCGATGCCCTCGGAGGTGACCATGCGGCTGGCGCCGGCGTCGGGGTCCTGGTCGATCACGAGACCCTCCTCGTGGGTGGAGTCGGCCTTGTAGGTGATGTCGAAGTTATAGAGCTCCTGCATCTGCTCGTCGATCAGCAGGTCCTGGGCGTTGAGGCCCACGAAGGAGGCCACCTGGATACGCTCTGCGTCCCGGAAGATGTCTCCCAGCCAGTACTGCCATACGAATACGAACAGCGCCAGCGCGAAGGCCACCACGATCACGAACCCGGACAGCATGCTGACGCTGGCGGCGCGGGCCCGGCGTCGGACATAGCCCTCCTTGGAGAGCTCCCCTGAGCGGCTGATGCGGGGCACGTTCTTGCTAATCACATGGACCTCGTCACGAATCTCCTTCACGGCAGCCCGGGCCGCCGCGGTGCCGTTGCGGGAGCGGCGAAAATCCTCCAGATCTGCCAGCATATCGGCGGCGGTGGCATAGCGGTCATCCGGCTCCGGCTGCATGGCCCGCAGGGTGATCTCCTCCAGCTCGTGGGGCACGTCCGCCTTCAGGGCGCTGGGGGCGTCGGGCAGCACGGACATCTGCTGCACGGCCACCTCTTCCACAGTCTTGCCGTCGAAGGGCAGCTTGCCCGTGAGCATCTCGTACATGACAACGCCCAGGGAATAGATGTCGCTGCGGGCGTCCACGGTGCCGCCTCTGGCCTGCTCCGGGGAGATATAGTGGATGCTCCCCAGCGCCTCCTCCGACTCGCCGGCGTCCGTCTCGTCCATCTGGGCGATGCCGAAGTCAGCAATCTTCACCGTGCCGTCCTTTGGCAGCATGATGTTCTGGGGCTTGATGTCCATGTGGATGATGCCCCGGCTGTGGGCGTGGCTCAGGGCCCGGGCGATCTGGGTGGAGAAGTGCAGCACCTCCTGCCAGGAGAGCACGCCCTTCCCC
>CANRMG010000042.1 GCA_947631675.1 uncultured Oscillospiraceae bacterium | reverse complement strand
CTTTCAAGGCTGATCCTCCCCAGCTTGCCGCCCCGAAATTCGTCCAGCAGCACCGCCGCCATCCGCTCGGTGTTCACGTTGCCGCCGGCCATGAGAAAGCCCCGCTTTCTGGCGCAGGCCTCCAAAAGCTCCCAGCCCTGCAAGTCGGGAGCCGGGTCTATCTTATATCGCTCCGCCAAAGCGCCGGGATACATGTCCCGCAGCGTCACCAGCAGCTTCGCCGCCAGGTCCTCGCCGTCCAGTATCTCGTCCTTCACCGCCCCGGTGAAGGCCAGCTTGTCCCCCACCGCCGGGTCGTCGAACTTGGGCCACAGGATGCCCGGGGTGTCCAGCAGCTCCAATTGGTTATCCACGGTGATCCACTGCTTGCCCCGGGTGACCCCGGGCCGGTCAGAGGCCGCGGCGGTCTTCCGGCCGCTCACTTTGTTGATGAAGGTGGACTTGCCCACGTTGGGCACGCCCGCCACCATGGCCCGCATGGGACCCTGTTTGTCCCGCAGGGCCCGCAGGGCACGGGGCAGGTCCTTCACGCCCCGGCCGGACTTGGCGTCGCATTCCAGGAATGCCACGCCCTGCTGCTTATAATAGGTCCGCCACTGAGCGGTCACGTTGGGGTCCGCCTGGTCGGCGCGGTTGAGGATGAGCAGCCTCGGCTTTCGCCCGGCGATGATGCCGTCCAGGTCCGGGTTCCGGCTGGACTGGGGTATGCGGGCGTCCACCACCTCGCACACCGCGTCCACCAGCTTCAGACTGTCCTGCATCATCCGCTCGGCCTTTTTCATGTGGCCGGGGAACCACTGCACCTCCGCCATTAAGACTGCTTTGCGCCGTAGATGGCGCCCATCTTGTGGAAGGGATACAGACGGAACACCGCCTTGCCCATCACGTCCCGGGTGTCGATATAGGCGATGGTGGAGACGCGGCTGTCGCTGGAGTTGTTGCGGTTGTCGCCCATGCAGAAGAGATGCCCCTCCGGCACATGGATGGTCACGCTGGTCTCCGTCACGTCCTTCTCCGGGTCGATGCCGTACACGTCATAGTACTGCGGGTCCATGATGTGGTAGCTGTCGATGGTCCGCTCGAAGATGTAGGGCTCATCCAGCACCTGGCCGTCCACAGTGATGTCGCCGGTGGCAAAGTCCAGAGTGATGGTCTGGCCGCCGGTGCCGATGATGCGCTTGACGAGGGGCTCGTTCTTGAACTTCTCCGCCTTCAGCACCACGATGTCGCCCTGCTCATAATCCCCCGCCAGGCGGGTGATGATGATGCGGTCGCCCTGCTCCAGGTTGGGGAGCATGCTCCGGCCCTGGACCTGGATCACCCGGGCCACCAGCACGAACACCAGCACACATATGATGACCGACACCACGATGCAGTGTATCCACTCGTACGTATCTTTATAGGGATCGACGGGCTTTTTCTCCTTCTTTCCCCCCTGATCCTCCTGTTCCGCCACGGGACGTGCGTCCACGGCGTGCTTTCCCATTTCGCGCATTGGCCTTCCGCCTCCTGTCCTTATATCTCCCGGCTGCCGCTTTTTCCCGCCGCCGGGAGCGATTACCATACGCTCAACAAATGATTATACAATATAACTCCCTCTAAACGCAACAAAAAAGAGGCTCAAGGCCTCTTTTTTGTCGGTCTTTTCGGTTTTTACAGCTTCTCCCGGACCTTGGCGGCCTTGCCCACGCGGTCGCGCAGGTAGTACAGCTTCGCCCTGCGGACCTTGCCCTTGCGGACGGTGTCTACGCTGACGATAGTGGGAGAATGCACCGGGAAGACCTTCTCACAGCCCACGCCGTAGGAGATACGGCGCACGGTGATGGTCTCGTTGATGCCGCCGTGCTTCTTCGCGATCAGGGTGCCCTCGAACGCCTGGTTGCGCTCGCGGTTGCCCTCCTTGATGCGGACGGTGACGCGGACAGTGTCGCCCACGTTCATCTCGGGCAGCTCCGGCTTCATGTACTGCTGGGTCAGCGCATTGATGAGATCCATGATACAAACCTTCCTTAAATAGACGTTCATACCGGGAATTTCTCTCATCCGGCAGCGGACCGCCCTAGTAGACGCATTTTCATGCGCGGGTATAATAGCATACTTTTCCCGGATATGCAAGTATTTTTCCGAAAAATATCCACTTTTTAACGGAAGGGCGTCATACCCTCCTTGAACGCCTCCAGCCGCGCGAAGCGCCAGTATCCCGGGGCGCTCTCCCCCAGGGCCGCCATCATCAGCTCCGGGCTCACGGTGGGGTCCTGGGCGTGGAGGATCAGCTTTGCCGCCACGCCGTCATCCATATCGTCGAACTGCACCGCCTGGATAGACGGCGCGATGTCGTCGGTGCGCATGCCCCGCTTGGCCTTGCGGGTGACAGGAATGGAATCCTGCGAAAAGAACGCCGTATAGAACGCCGCGTCATGGCCGCCTTTCATGACCCCCTCCAGCCGGAGCCACGCAAGCTCCGCGCCCTTGCAGGGGGCCTCGTATGCCTCCAGGGCCTCGATGCCCTCGGGCATATAGGCGTTGAGCGTGGCCGGCAGAGCGGTCAGGTCCCGGTCCTCCGTGAGGGCGAAGTCCATATACTCGCATAAACTGGCCGTTCCCACGCTCAGGGGCAGGATGATGGATATTTTGGCGTGGGGGTTGAAACCCTCGGAGTATTTGAGGGGCACCCCCGCCCGGGAGAACACCCGCTGCATGGTGCGCATCAGGTCCAGGTGGGAAAGATACACCGCCCGGCTTATTTTGGAAAACTTCAGTCTCAGTTTATCCACGGCACACGCCCTCCTTCAAAAGGCTGGCCGCCCCGCAGCCAGCGCAGCCCGCCCGGCAGTCGGGGGTGAGCACGCCCTCATAGGCCCGCTTCCGCTCCCGCTCCAGATGCCGCCGGCTCACGGCGCAGTCCATGTGCTCCCAGGGCTGCAGCTCCTCCGTAGGCCGGGCCCGGGTGCCGTAAAAGTCGATGTCCAACCCGCAGGCCGGGAAGGCCGCCAGCCACCGGTCCAGGGAGAAATACTCGCTCCAGCTCTCCAGCCGGCCGCCGTTTCTCCAAACCGTCTCTATGACCGCGCCCACCCGCCGGTCGCCCCGGGCCAGGGCCGCCTCCACCAGGCTCATCTCGGCGTCGTGCCAGTTATAGGTAACGCTCTTGGTCCTGGCCAGGGCGTCCGTGAGCAGTTTCACCCGCCGCAGGTATTCCTCCCGGCTTATCTGCGCCTCCCACTGGAAAGGCGTATGGGGCTTGGGGATGAACTCGGAGGTGCTCACCGTGATGCGCACGCCCCGGCTCCTATCGGGAGCGACCTCCCGCCAGGTCCAGTATACCTTCTTTGCCAGGTCCGCGATGCCCAGCACGTCCTCGTCCGTTTCCGTGGGCAGGCCCAGCATGAAATAGAGCTTCACCCCGTTCCAGCCGCCCTGGAAAGCGATGCGGCAAGAATTGAGAAGGTCCTCCTCGGTGACGTTTTTGTTGATGACGTCCCGCAGCCGCTGGGTGCCCGCCTCGGGGGCGAAAGTGAGGCCGCTTTTTCGCACCTGCTGGACCCGGTGCATGATGTCCATGGAGAAGTTGTCCGCCCGCAGAGAGGGCAGGCTCAGGCTGATGCCCCGGGGCCGGCAGTAGTCCAAGAGCCCGTCGCACAGCTCCGACAGCTCCCTATAGTCGCTGGTACTGAGGCTGGAGAGGTTGAGCTCCTGATAGCCCGTGTTCTCCAAGGTCTCCTTCCCCAGCCGGAGCAGGGTCTCCGCCTTCCGTGAGCGGACGGGCCGGTTGGTGTGGCCCGCCTGGCAGAACCGGCAGCCCCGGATGCAGCCCCGGAACACCTCCAGGCTCACCCGGTCGTGGACGATCTCTGTGGAGGGCACCACCGGCTTTGTAGGAAAATAGCAGGCGTCGAAGTCCTCCACGATGCGCTTGCGCACCTTATCCGGCGCGCCGTCCTTCGGCGTGATGGCCGCCACAGTGCCGTCGGCGTTGTAGGATATATCATAGAGGCTGGGGATGTAGACGCCATCTATCTTGGCTGCTTCACGCAAAAACCGGGGCTTGTCCCAGCCCTCATGCTTGGCCTTCTGGTAGAGCTCCAGGACCTCCCGGTCCACGTCCTCTCCCTCGCCCAGAAAGCACAGGTCGAAGAAGTCCGCCATGGGCTCGATGTTGCACATGCACCCGCCCCCGGCCATGACCATGTGTTCAAGACCCGTGCGCTCTGCCGCGTGGAGGGGCACGCCGCCCAGGTCCAGCATGTCCAGCACGGTGGTATAGGCCATCTCATAGCCGATGGAGAAGGCGATGACGTCAAAGTCGGACAAAGGGTCGCCGCTCTCCAGCGCCCACAGGGGAATATGCTCGGCTCGCAGCTTCTCCGCCATGTCGCCCCAGGGGGCGAACACCCGCTCGCACCACACCCCGGGCATGTCGTTGATGAGGCCATAGAGGATCTTCATCCCCAGATTGGACATGCCGATCTCGTAGGTATCCGGGAAGCAGAAAGCGAAGCGCACGTCCACGTCCGCCTTGTCCTTCACGATTTGATTGTATTCGCCGCCCACATACCGGGCGGGACGCTGTACCTGCCGGAGCAGGGCGTCGATGTGTTCGTTCATTTCCATACCGGCAGTTTAGCGCATATCGGGAAAATTGGCAAGTACTCCCAGCCAAATTCCCACCGCCGCCGCGCTGACAGAGCGGATGCAGAGCCCCGTGGCGAACACCCCCAGGGCGCAGAGCGTGCCTGTGACGCGCAGCACCATGGCCGCCGCCCGCTCGCTCATGACCCCTTCCAGCATATACAGCGCCAGCCTCCCCCCGTCCATGGGCAGCGCCGGCAGCAGGTTGAACAAGGCCGCCAGCAGCGCGATGGCGCCGGTGTAGATGAGAAAGGGTATGTCTGTTATAAAACAAAGCGCCGCGAAAAAGAGCCCCGCCAGGGGCCCCGCCGCCAATATGCCCATCTCCTCACGCCGCGTCAGGTCCCCGCCGTAGTCGATGACCAGCCCGCAGGCGGTGACGCGAAGGCCCCGCACCCCCGCTCCGGCCAGAAACATGGCGGCCAGATGCCCCAGCTCATGGGCCAGGGCCGCCGCGCCCATGGCCGCCAGGGCCCCCGCCCCGCCCAGGAAGTATACTGCCGCCGCCAGCAGCAGGAACCCGGGGCTCACGCTTAAGGCAAGTCCACCCACGCCAGCGCCTCCTCCGGCAGGGGCAGCGCGAAGCTGTCCCTGTCGATCATCTCCCGCACCGCCGCGATAGGCCCCTCCACCCGGTCGGGGATGTACACCTTCGCACAGACGGCGCCCAGGAACAGCGCCGCCGCGATCAAAAGCCGCACATAGTTCATCGTCGTCCCTCCCGTACAAGCTATGAGGCGGGGCGGCAATTTTATGCTTGCAATCTCACGGGGCAGGTGATATAATCTTTGAGCCGCGCAGGTGTAGTTCAATGGCAGAACATCAGCTTCCCAAGCTGAATACGAGGGTTCGATTCCCTTCACCTGCTCCACGTCGGAAGTTTCCCGAAGATGTCGTGGCCGCGCAAGCGCGTCCTCTCCATCGGTCGGAAAACTTCCTCCTTCTCCCCGCGAAACCCATTGCATTGGGCTTTCGCGGGGGCCCCAAGGGGGAATAAGGTAACGGGGTGTAGCGCAGTTGGTAGCGCGCCTGGTTCGGGACCAGGAGGTCGGGTGTTCAAGTCACCTCACTCCGACCACAGCAGAAAAGTCCTGCAATTACCGTGTTTTCGGTACTTGCAGGACTTTTTTGAATGTATGAAATCCGCTCTTGCGATCATGCAAAAAGCAGGATTTGGCATGATCAAGGGTAACGTGCCGCCTCTGATGGGACCGGATCTGTTCGTGTAATACCCCTTTGCCTGTACGCAGAAAAAACGGGGGATGACGATCTGTCATCCCCTCGTAAGATCCTGTGCAGGATCTTCCCTTCTCTCCAGCCAATAGACCCCCGCCACGATCACCAGCCCGGCCAGGTCGGTCCAGAGCCCGGCGTCGATGAGCAGCAGGGCCGCGGCGAAAAGCAGCACTCGCAATGCCCAGTGCAGAGGCTTTCGCATATACCCCTCTATGCTGCAGCTCAGGGCATAGACGCCGACGAGCGCCGTCACCAGCGCCTTGACGATGCCCAGGGGCGAGCCCTGGAACAGCAGCTCCTGGTTGAAGATGAACATAAACGGAATGATGTACCCCGACAGGCTCAGCTTCCACGCCTGGAACCCCAGCTTGAACGGATGGCTGCCCGTCAAAGCGGCGGCAGCGAAGGAGGCGGTGGCGACCGGCGGCGTGATGGCGGACAGGCAGCCGTAATAGAATACGAAAAGGTGCGCCGCCAGAGGGTCCACGCCCATCTTCGTCAGCGCCGGGGCCAGCAGCACCGCCAGCACGATGTACACCGACGTGGTGGACATGCCCATGCCCAGGATGACGCCGGCGACGGCCGCCAGTACCAGCAGCACCACCATGTTCTCGCCGGCCAGGGACACCAGGATGGAGGAGAACTTGAGACCCAGGCTGGTCAGGGACAGCGTGCCTATCACGATGCCGGAGATGGCGCAAATGACGGCCACCGTCAGCGAGGCCATAGCGCCCTTCTCAAACGCCTCAAACAGCCGCCTGGGCGTCAGCCAGGTCTCCCGCCGCAGAAAGGACACCGCGATGGACGCCATGATAGACCAGAAGCCGGACTTCAGCGGAGACCAGCCCATAAACGCCATGAGGAATATCAGCAGAAGCAGCGGAAACGCCAGGTAAAACCCGCTTTTCAGCACGGGCCATACCTTTGGGCACTGCTCCTTTGGCAGGCCCTTTATATCCATCCGCTTGGCGTGCAGGACGATCATGAAGATAATGGCCCCATAATAGAGTATCGCCGGGATGAACGCCGCCAGGGTCCCCTTCCATCCGGGCGCGGCCCGCTATTATGACGAGATACAAGGCAAATGATGCATGAGTAAACGGCTCACACAAGCGATACCGAAGATCATGAGCGTCATCGCCGTGGCCATGGCGCTGTTCCAGGTGCTGACGGCGGGCTTCGGCACCCTTGCCACCATGGAACAGCGGTGCATCCACGTGGGCTTCGCCCTGGTGCTCATATACCTTTACGCCGCGTCCAGACGGGAGAAACCGGACGCGGCCTGGGTCGTTGACATCCTCTGCGCCCTGGCGGCCGCCGCCATCGCGGTATACGTGTACTTCAACTGGTACGACATGGCGGTGCGCATCATGTTCCCAACGGCGGCGGACCTGGCCGTCGGCGCGGCGCTCATCGTGCTGGTCATCGACGCCACCCGCCGGCGGGTGGGGTGGGCCCTGCCCATCATCACGGTGATCTTCCTGGCCTATGCCCTGTTTGGCCATGTGCTGCCGGGGCAGCTGGGCCACCGGGAGTACGGCTGGCGGCAGGTGATAGCGTCCCTGACCATGAACACTGAGGGCGTCTTCGGCACGGTCGTGGGCGTGTCTGCCACGTACATATTCCTGTTCGTGCTGTTCGGGACGCTGCTGGAATACTCCGGCGCGGCGCGGTTTTTCGTGGATCTGTCAACGGGCGCGCTGGGGCACAGGCGGGGCGGCACCGCCATTGCCGCCGCGGTGGCCAGCGGCGTGTTCGGCATGATCTCCGGCAGCCCCGCGGCCAACGTGATGACCACCGGCTCCGTCACCGTTCCCCTGATGAAAAAGACCGGATACCAGGACGATTTTGCCGGGGCCGTGGAGGCGTCCGCCTCCACGGGCGGGCAGATCATGCCCCCCATCATGGGGGCGGCGGCCTTCATCATCGCCGAGACCTTGGGACTGCCCTATATCCAGGTGACCGGTGTAGACCACCCTCTCCGCCAGTGCGTCCAGTTCTGCCTTATCAGCCAGGTAATCTGTCCCCAGCCGGACCTCTATCCCCTCCAGCATCCGCTCCACCATCTTCGTGTAGCCGTCCATGGGGATGCCCTGGTAGAGGGCGTTGAAGTAGTTGTTGTCGTAGGTGAACCGCACCGGCAGCCGCCGGATGATGAACGCCGGCAACTCCGTGCAGGGCCGGCCCCACTGCTTGGCGGTGTAGCCCTTCACCAGCTTCTCGTAGATGTCCGTGCCCACCAGGCTGATGGCCTGTTCCTCCAGGTTCCGGGGCTCGGTGATCCCTGCCGCCGCCCGCTGTTCCTCTATCTTCCGCTTGGCCTCGTCCGGCGTCACCACGCCCCACATCCTGTTGAACGTGTTCATATTGAAGGGAAGGTCATATATCTCGCCGCGGTAGTTGGCCACCGGGCTGTTGGTGTAGCGGTTGAACTCGGTAAATTGGTTTACATAATTCCATACATTCCTGTCGTTGGTATGGAAGATGTGGGCACCGTACCGGTGGACCTGGATGCCCTCTACGTCCTCTGTATAGATGTTGCCGGCGATGTGGTCACGCCTGTCGATGACCAGCACCTTTTTGCCCCGGTCCGTCATCTCCCGGGCGAACACCGCGCCATATAATCCCGCGCCCACGATCAGATAGTCATATGCTGCCATTTATGTCTTCTCTCTTTGTCAATTGGTCCATATCTGCCGGAACGCCTTATACAGCCGCGTATCCAGCATCCCCTGATACAGCGCCGGGGACAGCCGCAACCGGCTGAACAGGCACAGCATCTTATACTTTTTTGCTGTCCGGCGCAAAAGCTCCGGCTCCTCGCTCTCCAGCCATGTCCAGTACCGCTCCGCGTCCCGCCGGCCCTGTCGTTTGTCCGGGTTTTTCACCAGCGCCACCGCGAAATAGCTCACCACGACCACCGCCAGCTTCCGCAGAAAGTATTCCTCCCGCGCCGCCGTCAGAGGGCCGTTCTCCTTCCTGAACGCAAGAATGCTCCGCGTCACCGCCTCGATGTACCGTCTCACAGCACATAGGCGTCGCATACCTCGTCCGTGAGCCCGGCCATCTTCACATGCCCCTGCTCCAGCCATAGCACCTTGTCACACATCTGGCGTATCTGCTCCATGCTGTGAGAGACGAACAGCACCGTGGTTCCCCCGCCCATCAGCTCCAGCATCCGCGCACGGCTCTTTTCCTGAAACTCCACGTCGCCCACGGACAGTATCTCGTCCACGATCAGTATCTCCGGCTCCACCATGGACGCCACCGAGAACGCCAGCCGCGCCAGCATCCCCGACGAATAGTTGCGGATCGGCATATCCAGAAACTCTCCCAGCTCCGAGAAGGCCGTGATCTCCCCGTACTTTGCGTGCAGGTATTCCTCGCTGTAGCCCAGGATGGCGCCGTTCAGGAAGATGTTTTCCCGCCCCGTCAGATCGAAGTCGAACCCGCTGCCCAGCTCCAGCATGGGCACGATGTTCCCCTCCGTCCGCACAGAACCTTCCGTGGGTTTCAATATCCCCGAGATGACCTTCAGCATGGTGCTCTTCCCCGCGCCGTTGCGCCCAATGAGCCCCAGGGTCTGGCCCTTCTCCACCGTGAACGACACGTGGTCCAGCGCCGTGAACTCGTTGTACGCCAGTTTCCCCCGGATCGCTGTGGTCACAAATTCTTTCAGCGACATGATGCGGTCGTTGTTCATCCGAAACCGCATCGTCACGTCGTTTACTTCTATCACCGTCTTGCCCATAACGCCCTCACAGATACAGCACGAACCGGTCCTGGCTCCTTCGGAACACCAGCGCGCCCACCAGCAGTGTGACAAATGCCATCAAAAAACACTTCACATACACGATGGGTTCCGGGCTTATCCCGTCCATGAAGCAGGTCCGGGCAAAGGTGATGAAGTAGTACAGCGGGTTCACATCCAGCACCCATGCCACGCTCTTTGGCAGGATGCTGGCCGGATAGAAGATAGGCGTCACATACATCCAGATCATAGTCAGCACGCCCCACAGAAACTGCACGTCCCGGAAGAACACCATCAGCGCCGCCAGCAGCAGACCGATGCCCAGACAGAACACCGTCAGACACACCAGCACGAAGGGCACCAGCAGATACGCCTTTGTGGGCACGATGCCGGAAACCAGCGTCACCAGCAGCAGCGGGATGAGAGAAATGACCAGATTCACCAGGGACGACAGCACCCGGGTCAGGGGATAGATATACTTGGGTACATATACCTTCGTGATGAGCCCGGCGTTGCCGATGATGGAACCCAGGGCCATGCCCGTAGACTCGGAGAAGAAGTTGAAGAATACGATGCCGATGATCAGGTACGCCTGATAATGGGGCACGTCAAAGCGAAACAGATTGGAGAACACCACATACTGCACCGCCATGGTCAGCAGCGGGTTCAAAAAACTCCAAAACACACCCAGCACGGAGCGCTTGTACTTCGTCTTGAAATCCCGCCCCACCAGCTGCCGGATGAGGAACCGGTACTTCCGCATGGCCACCAGGGCGTTCACCACATAGCTGTGTTTGCCCTTTTTATACCTGTACCATATGAACACCGCCGCCAGGGCCAGCATCACCCCGAACGCCGCCGCGAACTCCCAGTAGTGCAGTCCTGTCCATATGTAGTCCTCGCCGCTGACAGAGAAGCACAGCACGCCCTCTGTGGGCTCGCCGTTCAAGGACAGAGAGAAACCCTCCTGCACAACGGAGGACGACATCATGGGCGACGCCGCGCTGCCAGGCTGGGAGTCAGCATAGATCCGCAGCAGCAGCGGCGCATCGTACACCGTCTCGATGGGCTCCGCCGCCGTCATGGTGGTGGTCCCGCCCTCCGTGATGGCCGCCGCGTCAAAGCTCTGGCTCAGCACCACCGAGCCATCCGCCTGGTTTATGAGCTCCATGGTCACCGTGCCGCTGTTGGGCCGGTAGTAGGTCCCCCACTGCACGGATATATTTTGCAGCCGCTGTATCTTTACAGAGAACGACTGTTCAACGACCGCGCCCTGGGCAAGCTCCACCGTCCCGGCCTCCGCCGGCGGCATCTCAAGGTTACCCCGGGATGCCCTGAAGTGGAGCTGATGGCCCGCCAGAACATAGAAAAGCACGACCAGACAGACGTACCCCAGGATCGCTGTGATGATCGCTCTTCTCAGATTTACCTCTTCCGACTGCCGTCTCTCCATTTGTCTGTTTCCTAGTTGGGATTCTGAGGCTCTATGCCATGACACACCAAAAAATGGCCAAAACAACACCCATAATACTTTTATAAAAAATAATCCCGCTGTCTCAACAACGATAATAGCATATTATAAACATAATAACAAGTGTTTTTGTTCTGTTCTTAACATTTTCCACAGGGCATGAACGCACAAAAAACGAAAGCCCTGCGGCCGCCAAATGGCGGTCACAGGGCTTTCGTTATACACATCAAAGCAGCAGTATGCCCCGCCGTATCGCGGCGGGGCATGTTTTTTTATACGATCTTCATGATCTCCCCGTGTATATCCTCCACAGAGCGCATAGCGCTGCCCCGGGTGCATTGGACAGTGACCCAGCCCAGGCGCTGGGCGCAGTAGAGCGCAGCTTCGCGGGAGCGGGCCATGTAGGCCTGGTCGGACTCGTGTATGTCCTCCCGGCTGGCGTCGCCGTGGTAGCGCTTCAAAAGCAGCTTTTCCGTGACGGCGGCCTCTGTCTGTAAAAATAATACCTTGTCCGGCGCGGGGATGCCCAGAAGGTCATATTCAAAATGGAACAGCCAGTCCAGGAAGCCCGGCCACTGTTCCTCCGGCAGCTTGGAGCACTGGTGCACCGCGTTGGAGGTGGTGTACCGGTCAGCCACCACGATGCCGCCGGAGAGGTAGAACCCTTCCCAGTCCTTTTTATAGCTGGCGTACCGGTCCACGGCGTAGAAGCTGGAGGCGGCGTAGGCGTTCACGTCTCCCGGCTCTTTCCCGAACTGACCGGCCAGGTACATCTTCACCAGGGCGGAGGAGTCGCTGTCATAGTCCGGGAAGGACACCTTCATAACCCGCTCTCCCCGGGCCAGCAGCGCCTCATAGAGGAGCTTGGCCTGGGTGGCCTTGCCGCTGCCGTCCACGCCCTCGATAACGATGAGTCTGCCTTTCTTATCCATGCTCCGTCCGCCTCTCTTTCCCCTGCGGTATCACTCGGACCAGAAGTCCTCTTCCAGGCCCTCGGTGAATTCCTGCTGCTGTTCGATCAGGGCGGCTGTGGCCTCCGCGTCCTGATAGTCGGTAGCGATGCCGGCCTCCTCGGCGGCGGCCAGATACCCGCTGTCGTTCATCACCAGGCGGAAGACCTCCTCATAAAAGGCGATGGCCCCCTCCGGCGTTCCGGCAGGCGCCACGATGCAGCGATAGGAGCCCAGCCACTTATCGTAATACCCCAGCTCGCCCAGGGTCGGCGCGTCGGGATACTCGCTCACCCGCTCCTGGGAGAACGCGCCCAGCACGCGCAGGTCCGCGTCCCGTCCGGTGATGTCGGCCACCTTCGCCACGCAGAAATCCGCCTCCCTGCTCCGCAGGCTCAGCATCTGGTCGGTGGTGCCGCTCTTGGGCACGTCGATGAAGGTAAAGCCGGCGGAGTTTGCGAACGCCTGGGCTCCGATGTGGTTGGAGGCCTGCTCGCCGTTGGTGGACGCCCTCAGCATGTCCGG
>CANRMG010000041.1 GCA_947631675.1 uncultured Oscillospiraceae bacterium | reverse complement strand
CCACCCCGACGTGATGAATATCCTCCTGCAGATCCTGGATGACGGTCGCATCACCGACGCCCAGGGCCGGACGGTGAACTTTGAAAACACCGTGCTCATCATGACCACCAACGCCGGCTCCGACCGGCAGGTGGGCGGCCTGGGCTTCGGCCAGTCCCTGGGGGACATGGGGAAGGAAAAGGCCATGAAGGCCCTGAAGGACTTCCTGCGGCCGGAATTCATCAACCGCGTGGACGAGATCGTCTACTTCCAGCCGCTGTCTGAAGAGACCTTCCGGGGCATCGCCGGGCTCATCCTGGGCGAGCTCCGGGACGTGATGGCCGAGCGGAAGATAGACTTTACCTGGGACGAGGCCGTGGTGGACTACCTGGTGGAGAAGAGCTACTCCGTGACATACGGTGCCCGGAACCTGCGCCGGCAGATACAGAAGGACATCGAGGACGCCATCGCCGCCGAGATCATCGACAAGCGAAAGGGCCAGGTCCGCACCATCTCCGTGTCTGCGGAAAACGGGCAAGTCGTCATCGTCGCGATATAACGCCGCCAGTGCCTGGGCGGCCTCGCCCGACAGGGCCCCTCCCGCTAAAGTTCGCTTCGCTCACCAACCGCGTGCGGGGCACTGCCGGTTCTCGCCGCCCGTCGGGTATGCCTCCCTCGTCAGAGGGAGGCGTTCCATATTTTGAAGAAAGAGCGTACATATATGAAAAAGCGAGACTTCTCCTCCCACCCCCTAAAGCTGTTTGCCAGCTACTACCGGCCCCACATCAGGCTGTTCCTGCTGGACATGGCCTGCGCGCTGGCGGCGTGCCTGGCGGACCTTACGTTCCCCTACGTCACCCGCTACAGCCTGAATACCCTCCTGCCGGACCGGCTCTTCGGCCTCTTTTTCGCCGTGATGGCCATCCTGGCGGGGGCCTATGTCATCAAGGCCATATGCAAATATGTCATCACCTACCTGGGCCACCTGATGGGCGTGCGCATGGAGGCGGATATGCGCACCGACATTCTCACCCACATCCAGACCCTGTCCTTCTCCTTTTTCGACCATAACCGCACCGGCGTGCTCATGAGCCGGATCACCAACGACCTGTTCTCCATCACGGAGCTTTCCCACCACGGGCCGGAGAACCTGATGACCAGCCTGGTGACCATCCTGGGCGCCTTCGCCATCCTGTGCACCATATGCTGGCCCCTGGCCCTCATCATCCTGGCGGTGGTTCCCCTGTTCATCCTGTTCACCATCCATTGGAACGGCCGTATGGACCAGGCCAACGCGGAGGTGAAGAAGAACCTGGCGGAGATCAACGCCTCCATCGAGTCGGGCATCTCCGGCATCCGCACCGCCAAGGCCTTCGCTAACGAGGACGCCGAGGCGGACAAGTTTCGCTCCGCCAACGACGCGTTCAAGGAGTCCAAAAAGAAGTGGTACAAGACCATGGGCATCTACCACTCCGGCATCGACTCCACCATGAGCCTGATGCAGGTGCTCACCATCACCGCCGGCGGGTTCTTCATCATGAAGGGGAAGATGGATTATGTCGACTTGATCACTTTCTCCCTGTACGTGTCCACCTTCACCCGGCCTGTGACCCAGCTGGCGGATTTCATCGAGACCTTCACCGACGGCATGACCGGCTTCAAGCGGTTCCTGGAGATCATGAACACCCAGCCGGACATCGTCGATACGCCCGGCGCGGAGGATCTGCAGGATGTGAAGGGTGATGTGGAGTACAAGGATGTTTCCTTCTCCTACGCCGACGGCGTACCGGTGCTGGAGCACGTCAGCTTCACTCTGCCCCACGGCAAGTGCCTGGCGGTGGTGGGTCCCTCCGGCGGCGGAAAGACAACATTATGTCAACTTCTCCCCCGGTTCTACGACGTGACCGCCGGCGCCGTGACCATCGACGGCCGGGACGTGCGGGACGTGACCCAGCACAGCCTGCGCCAGAACATCGGCATCATCCAGCAGGACGTGTTCGTCTTCGCCGACACCATCCGAGAGAACATCCGCTACGGCCGGCCCGACGCCACCGACGCGGAGATCGTGGCCGCTGCCGTCCGGGCGGAGATACACGAGGAGATACTGGCCATGCCCGACGGCTATGACACCTACGTGGGCGAGCGGGGCGTGATGCTCTCCGGGGGCCAGAAGCAGCGGCTCAGCATCGCCCGGGTATTTTTGAAAAACCCGCCGGTGCTCATCCTGGACGAGGCCACCAGCGCCCTGGACAGCGTCACCGAGCAGCGCATCCAGGCCTCCCTGGACGAACTGGCCCAGGGCCGCACCAGCATCATCATCGCCCACCGGCTGTCCACCGTGAAGAACGCGGACATGATCGCCGTGGTAGAGGACGAGCACATCGTGGAGCTGGGCGGCCGGGAGGAGCTCATCGCCAAGGGCGGGGCCTTCGCCCGGCTCTGGGAGGCCCAGAACCTGTCCATGGACTGAGGGAGGCGCTTATGGGACGCATCGACCTTGCCCGGGCCGCGGCGCTGCTGGCGGCGGCTGACGACATCCTCATCATCACCCACGTCCGCCCCGACGGGGACGCGGCGGGGAGCTCCTGCGCCCTGTGCCGGGGCCTGCGGGCCCTGGGCAAACGGGCACATCTCGCCGCCAACCCGCCCAGCATGGTCCGGTATGAGAAATACATGACACCTTATTTCGCTCCTGAGGAGTTCACGCCCCGCTTCGTGGCGGCGGTAGACACCCCGGGCCCGGCCCAGTTCCCGGCGGGCTGGGAGCACATGACCACCCGCACCGACCTGGCCATCGACCACCACGGCACCAATGCCGGCTACGCAAAGCAGACTTTCCTGGAGCCGGACAGCGCCGCCGCCGGGGAGCTGGTATACCTGGTGCTGAAAGCACTGGGCGCGCCCATCGATCCTGAGACAGGCGAGGCCCTCTATACGGCTCTTTCCACGGACACCAACTGCTTCCGCACCCCGGGCACCACCGGCCGGACCTTGGCCATCGCCGGGGCCCTGCGGGAGACAGGCTTTGATGCCGCGGGCCTGACCCGCCGGCTCTTTGAGACGAAGACCGCCGCCCGGCTCCGGCTGGAGAGCGCCCTCTTCGGCGGCATGGAGCTCCGTGACGGCATATGCGCCATGGTCCTGCCCCTGGCCACCGTCAATGCCTGCGGCGCCACGGAGGACGACATGGACAAGCTGTCGCTTCTCACCGCGGTCCCGGAGGGGACGTGGGCAGGCCTGCTCATCCGGGAGCTTCCCGACGGGACCTGGAAGGTATCGCTGCGCACGGACGGGTCCGTCCACGCCGGGCACATCCTCCACACCCTATCCCCCACCGGCGGCGGCCACGCCGACGCCGCCGGCGCTGTGATGGCAGGTCCCCCTGAGGCCATCCGGGAGGCGGTGCTGGCCGCCCTGGCCGGGGCGAAAAATGCAGGATAAGCATCAAAATATGGAATCAATTTGGCCCTTTTCGTTCAGGCCACATAAAAATTTCCAAAATATTGAAAAATCTTCTTGACGAATTGACCAAAGTGTGATTAGATAGTACCAGAAGGTCGGGGAATAGTCCCCGCCGATGAATCTGCCGCCGGCCACGCCCCTGTAATGGGCCTACTTTAACTCCCCTTTCTCCTCTTGATGCTTTCTCATACAGGAAACTCTACAGGAAACTCCTTTCCAACTTCCGAAGCGCACAGGGGTGTGGCTTTTATAAAATGAAGAGAGAGTTGCAAAGCAACTCTCTCTTCATTTTAGTTTGGGATTGCGGCCCGCGCCTGCGGGCGCGAACTCTGCGAGGCTTTGCCCACCCGACGGCGCTCCAAGGAGGCAGTGTCCCTCGAACGAACATTGCTGAGCGAAGCGAAGACGTTCGCGAGGGCCACTGTCGACGCAGGGAGCGCCATGGTGCCACGTTTTAAAACGGTCTTAATACAGCCAGCGCCGATGTCACGGCGCTGGGGTTGGCGATGGTGATGCCCGCGGCGGTGACGCCCATGGACGCGCAGTCGGCGAAGTTCATCCCCGCGGCCAGGCCCACGGTCAGGGCGGCGGTCATGCTGTCCCCCGCGCCGGTGGAATCCACCACCTCGGTATGGACGGACTTCTTGGCGAATATCTCCCCGCCGGCCTCGCCGCATATGACGCCCTGGGCGGCCATGGAGATCACCACCCGCTTCACCCCGGCGGCGGTCAGCGCCCGGATGCATGCCTCCGGCCCGGTCTCGCCCGTCAGGGTCTCCGCCTCTGACAGATTGGCCTTCAGGGTGTGGATATGGCCCAATATGGGCCGCAGGCGCACGCACTTTCCCGTGGACACGCAGTCCGCCACCAAAGGCACGGATAGGTTCTCGCCGATATAGGTCAGCGTCCCCTGGGGGAGGTTCGCGTCCATCACCACCGCATGGCAGTCCTGCACCGCCTCCAGGCACCGGGCGGCAAAGCTCTTGTCCATCCGGCTGCACAGGGCCATGTCGTTGACGCAGCAGGCCACGTCCCCGTGCTCGTCACAGATATAGAGATACCGGTTGTTGGGCGCGTCCACCCACCGGCACCCGGATATATCCACCACATACCGGGCGCTCTCCGCCCGGATGGCGTCGGCATGCTCATCCCGGCCCAGCAGAGAGAAAAACGCGGCGTCCGCCCCCAGCAGGGCGCAGTTTCGCGCCACGTTCCAGCCCACGCCGCCCAAGGTCGTGCGCACCTTGCCCATAACGGAGTCGCCCCGCGCCAGAGGGGCATCCGCCCGGCCGCTTATATCCACGTTCAGGGCGCCGATAACGGCGACTTTTCTTTTTCCTTCATTCATGCTATTATTGTAGCGCAGATTTTCCATTTTGCAAGGAGTATTCCCCCATGAACATTGAAAAAGTGCGTGTTTTTTTGGAAGAAAAAGGTTTTTTAGACCGGCTCCATGAGTTCCCCCAGTCTACCGCCACGGTGGACCTGGCGGCGGAGGCCCTGGGCGTGGACCCGGACCAGATCGCCAAGACCCTGGGCTTTTACCATGGGGACGGGGCTGTGCTGGTGGTGGCCGCGGGCAAGCGCCGGGTGGACAACCGTAAGTTCAAGGACACCTTTGGCTGCAAGGCCCGGATGCTCTCGCCGGAGGACACCGAGCGCCTCACCGGCAACGCCGCGGGGGGCGTGTGCCCCTTCCTGGTACCGCCGGAGGCGGAGGTGTGGCTGGACGTGAGCCTCAAAGACCACGACACGGTCTATCCCGCCGCAGGCAGCGCCCACAGCGGCGTAGAGCTTAGTTGGCAGGAGCTGGAGAGCTTATGCGCCCCCGCCGGCTGGTGCGACGTATGCAAGGACAGGGAGGCGCAGTCATGAAGATATACTGGGAGCTTTTCGTCACCTTCTTCCGCATGGGGGCCATCACCTTCGGCGGCGGCTACGCCATGCTGCCCATCCTCCAGCGGGAGGTGGTGGAGGGCCGGGGCTGGTGCACCAACGAGGAGCTGACGGACTATTACGCCATCGGCCAGTGCACCCCCGGCATCATCGCCGTGAACACCGCCACCTTCATAGGCTTTAAGCAGAAGGGCGTCCCCGGCGCCATCGCCGCCACCTATTCCCTGGTGCTGCCCAGCTTCATCATCATCGGCCTCATCGCCGCCCTTTTGCAGAACTTCGCGGACTACGCCATCGTCCAGAACGCCTTCGCCGGTATCCGGGTGGCGGTGACGGTGCTCATCCTGAACGCGGTCATCAAGCTCCTGAAATCCTCCGTGGTGGACAAGCTCACCGCCTGCATCTTTGTGGCTGCAGCGGTGCTGTCCCTGGTGCTGGACGTGTCCCCGGTGCTGTTCGTGCTGGTGGCCGGCGTCATCGGCGTTGCCCTGCAGATGCGGAAGGGGGCGGCGGAGAAATGATATTCCTGCAGCTTTTCTGGGAGTTTTTCAAGACCGGCCTGTTCGCCGTAGGCGGCGGCCTGGCCACCCTTCCCTTCCTCTACGAGATGGGCGCGCGCACCGGCTGGTTCACCGCCCAGCAGGTGGCGGACATGCTGGCCGTCAGCGAGTCCACCCCCGGTCCCATCGGCATCAACATGGCCGTGTACACCGGCTACACCAGTGCCGGCGTGCTGGGCTCTGTGGCCGCCCTGGTAGGTATCGTCACCCCCAGCATCATCGTCATCATCCTCATCGCCGCCGCCCTGCGGGCTTTCCGGGACAACAAGTATGTCCAGGGCGCCTTCTACGGCATCCGCCCCGTGTCCACGGGCCTGATCACCGCGGCGGGCGTCACTGTGGCCCTGGGGGTCCTGTTCCGGCTGGACGCCTGGGAGGGCATAGGCAAATTCTGGACCGTGTTGGACTGGAAGGCATGGGTCCTGGCGGCGGTCATATTCGCCGTGAGCAAGTTCTTCAAAAAACTCCACCCGGCCGTTCTCATCCTCATCGGCGCCGTCGCCGGCGCGGTGTTCCGGTTCGCAGGAGCGTAAGCGTCCAAAGCCCCCTGGAGATGTCGGGAACCTGTAAACAGGTCCCCAGACATCGGCCAGAGGGCTTTCTCCTTTTCCCCATGAAACCCACTTTGTTGGGCTTTCATGGGGGCCCCATTTGCTCACAAACATGAACATGGCGCACTGCCGGTTCTGTCCGCGCGTCGGGCTGGTGAGGACCGCCCGCCGACGGCGCTTCAAGGAGGCAGCGTCCCCAGGCAAATATTGCTGAGCGAAGCGAAGACGTTTGCCGGGGATGCTGTCGACGCAGGAAGCGCCTTCGCCATCGTTGGCACAACACCGTCGGGTATGCCCCCTCGTCAGAGGGGGCCGTTTTTTGTGTCTTTAAGGCGTCGCCAGCCCCAATATTATGTCAAATGGTGTTGCTTTTGGGACCCGTTGTGGTATAATGCTTTAATAGGAAGAAATAGGTTTATTATATAAATAAAGTCTCGCTGAACTCCCCGGAGGAACAAACATGATCCCCTTCAATGTACCCCCCTACTGCGGCCGGGAGGACGAATACGTCCTACAGGCCATCCACTCCCACAAGATAAGCGGCGACGGGTCCTTTACGAAAAAGTGCCACGCCTGGCTCACCGAGCGCACCGGCGCGGCCAAGGTCCTTCTGACCACCAGCGGCTCCAGCGCCCTAGACATGGCCGCCATTCTCTGCGGCGTCGGCCCCGGCGACGAGGTCATCCTGCCCTCCTACACATTCTCCTCCACGGCCAACGCCTTCGTCCTCACCGGCGCCACGCCGGTATTCGTGGACGTGCGGCCGGACACCATGAACATAGACGAGAAGCTCATCGAGCCCGCCATCACCCCCCGGACCCGGGCCATATGCGTGGTGCACTACGCAGGCGTTTCCTGCGAGATGGACACCATTTTGGACGTCGCCAAGCGGCACCATCTTCTCGTGGTAGAGGACGCGGCCCAGGGCGTCATGGCCACCTATAAGGGCCGGGCCCTGGGCGCCATCGGTGACTACGGCTGCTACAGCTTCCACGAGTCCAAGAACTACTCCATGGGCGAGGGCGGCGCCATCCTCCTGCGCCAGGACGACCCCCGGGCAGAGATGGTCCGGGAGAAGGGCACCAACCGGGCCCGCTTCCTCCGGGGCCAGGTGGACAAGTACACCTGGGAGATCCCCGGCACCAGCTTTCTGCCCAGCGAGCTGAACGCGGCGTACCTCTACGGCCAGCTGGAGATGGCGGACGAGATCAACGCCTTCCGGCGCCACATCTGGGACCTGTACCGGGAGGGCCTGGCCCCCCTGGAGAGGGAGGGGCGCATCCAGTGGCAGACCGTCCCGGAGGGCTGCGTGCACAACGGCCACATGTTTTACATCAAGGCCAAGGACCTGGCCGAGCGCACGGCTCTCATCGCCTGGCTGAAGGAGTGGGGCATCGGCTCCGTGTTCCACTATGTGCCGCTGCACTCCGCCGCGGCGGGCCTGCGCTACGGCCGCTTCCACGGGGAGGACAGATACACCACCCGGGAGAGCGAGCGGCTGCTGCGCCTGCCCTTGTATTACGGCCTCTCCGACGGCGACGCGGCCCAGGTCATCGACGCCGTCATCGCCTTCTATAAGGCATGACCGAGCGCAGGTCGTACCCCTGGGGCGCGGCGCTGGCGTCCCTGGGCATGGGACTGGCGGTGTTTCTGGTCCTGGAGAGCGCCATCGCCCGGCGGATGGGATGGGATCTCATTCTGCCCGCGGCGGAGGGCGTGTTCCTGCCCGGCCGGCTGGCCCGGCTGGGGGCGTGTCTGGTGGCGCTGCCGGCTTTGGGCCTGACGGGCCGGGGCCGGGCCATCCTCGCCGGATGGGACCGGGCCTGCCAGAAGGACCGGTGGCGCTGGCTCACCGCCGCCGTGCTGGCGGGACTTTTCCTGCTGTGGACAGTGCGGGTGACCGTGCTCACCTACATGACCATAGACGAGGTATCCTTCCTGCAGGCCATCGCCAACTTCCCTGACCAGGGACTGGGAGCGCTGCATAACGTGCTGGCCCACTCCGCCCAGGAAAACGCCTCCTCCCTGTCCATATGGCTGGCCGCCTTCATCGGCCTGGGCCACTGTATCGACCCGGACGGGTACTGGTATCTGGGCTACCACATGGTGATGCTGTGGTTGAGTCTCACTGTGGTGGGCCGGTGCGTGCTGGTAAAGACCAGCCGCCGGGGCTGGCCCGTGTGGACAGGCCTTCTCGTCACCGCCCTACTGGGCGGCGGGGTATATCTCTATACCTTCGCCCGCATCGCCTTCACCGTCACCGCCGGCGCCGCAGGCACCGCCGCCGTGGCCCTGATGCTGTGCCGCCATGAGGCGGCGGGCCGGGCCGGGCGGGTCGCCGCCGACGTGCTCAGCGGCGTCTTTATGGTCCTGTGCGCCCTGCAGCGGCGGGCCTCGGTGCTGTGTCTTTTCTGCTTCTGGGCGCTTGCCATCGCCTATGAGCTTCTGCTCCTTTGGCGGGAGCGCCGTCCCGGCCGGGGCCGGGCGGCCCTGTGCCTGATCCTTGCGTGCGTACTGGTCCTGGCCGTCATCGGCGGGGCCTATTGGACCGGGGACCGGCTGGAGAGCGACGAACACTACCGGGAGGCGGAGTATTACCGCTCCCGCATCATCGACTACCTTTACGACGACCTCACCTATGAGCAGTATGAGCGGGCCGGGGTGCCCCAGGAGCTGGCCACGCTGCTGCAGGGCTGGTTTTTCATGGACCGGCGGATCGATACAGACCTGTTTCGGTCCCTGGCCGGCATATACGAGGCGGACAGGGCCGCCCAGCCGGCGGTGAGCCTGTCGGCGAGGGTGCTGGACATCGCCGGGCGGCTGGCCGCGGAGCTGTGGGAAGATAATGTGATGCGGGCCCAGACGTGCCTCATCCTGGCGCTGGGGCTGCTGTGTCTGGCCCTGTGGCCCCTCTGGGGCCGCCGGTACGTGCCCCAGGCCCTGTGCGCTCTGTGCGCGGCGGGGGGCGCGCTGCTGCTTCTCATGTACCTCATCAAGGACGGCCGTTTCCCCATCCGGGTATTTCTCGTCATCTCCCTGCCCACGGCGGTCACCATGACCCTCATGGCCCTGGAAAAGCCGGACGGCCCCCCGAAGCCCGCGCTGCCGGCCAGGGTCCTGGCCGCGCTCTTCGCCGCCGGGGCGGCGGTATGCTGCGTGCTGGGCATGCTCGCCGTGCCCCACGTGACGGACGACGCCTCCCGCGCCCAGGTCTTTTCCGAGCAGACGGCCATCGAGGCCTATGCCGACGCCCACCCGGACAAGACCATCGTCACCAGCATCTTCGACGCCCGGGGCTCCATCGCCGACCCCCTGCACCCCATCGACGCCTACCCGGCCAACCGGGTCATATGGGGCTACATCGGCGACACGGCCAAGGCGCCGGAGGACCGGCTCTATGCCGACGCCTTCTTCCGGGACGATGTGCTGTACATGAGCGACCGGTTCTCCTCCCTGGTGGGGCTTTTGCAGTACCTCTCGGCGGAGTACGGCCCCGTCCAGGCGGACCTGGACAGCCAGCTCAGTCCCACCGCCTCCGTGACGGACATCTCCCTCGTCTGCCCGGAGGAGAACTACACCGGCTGGTATGAATGCAATGGCCTGACCTATTACTTCCAGCACGGACAGGCCCTCACCGGCCAACAGACCATCGGCGGCAGGGAATATACCTTCGCCCCCGCCGGAGCCCAGGCCCAGCTCATCACCGTCACGGACGACTCCATCGTCTACACTACCGACGCTTACAGCCTTCAGTCTGGAGACTGATACAAGGAGCACCTATGACCTACCTGCGCTACATCGCCATATTCGCGCTCACCGCCGCCGCGGCGGTGGCGTGCGGGCGGCTGTATGCCTGCCGGGAGGACAAGTGGTCCGTGGCGTCCCGGGCCCTGACCGCGGCGCTCTTGAGCTATCTCGCTATCCAAAGCGCCATTGCCCGGCGCATGACGGCGGACGCCCTGCTGCCCGCCTGGGGCGGCACAGCCTATCCGGGCCGGACGGCGCTGTTTCTCATCCTCGCGGTGCTCTTTATGGCCCTGTACGCCACGGACCGGGGCGAAAAGGTCCTGGCCGGGCTGGACCGGGCCATGGAAAAGGACCGCTGGCGGTGGCTGGCCGCCGCGGGCATGTCCGGGCTGTTCCTTCTCTGGACCTGGCGGGTGACGGTCATCGCCTTTATGACCAACGACGACGTCACCCTCATGCAGACCATCGCCCTCATCCCCAGCCAGGGGCTGGAGGCGGCCACCGAGGCCTACTCCCACTTCCTGTTCTGCGGTCTTATCAGTCTTTTCTACCGCATCGACCCCCACGGGTACTGGTATGGCGGCTACCATATGCTGGCCATCGCTGTGAGCCTGACCATCGTCGGCCGGTGCATCCTCACGAAGCTCTCCCGCCGGGGCGGGCACGCGCTGGCGGGGATGGGCATCTTCGCGCTGCTGGGCGCGGGGCTCGTCCTCCACGCCACGGCGGAGCTGTCCTTCACCGTGACCCCCGCCCTGCTTGGCACAGCGGCTGTGGCGCTCACGCTCTGCCGGAACGACACGGCCGGCCGGGCCGGGCATATCGCCGCGGACCTGGGATGCATAGCGCTGCTCCTGCTGGCCCGGCTGCAGCGGGCCTCCACGGCCCAGTGCGTCATGTGCTTCTGGGCCCTGGCGGTGGGGTATCAGCTGCTGTGGACGTGGCTTCAAAAGGGGCCGGACCGGGCCAGGCGCCTGGCTGCCCTGGCCCTGTGCGCCGCCGTGTGCTTCGGACTGTACGAGGGCGTGGGCCATATCCGCCTGCCCAGCCAGGCCGGCGGCACCGAGCAGGCCCCCACCGAATACGACGAGTACGTCTACGCCGAGCGCTACCGCTCCCTGGTGATGGACTACCTGGCGGAGAATCTGACCAATGAGCAGCTGGAGGCCGCGGGCCTGCCCCCGGAGCTTTCCAACCTGCTGCGGGCCTGGTACTTCATGGACGAGCGGATCAACACCAACACCTTCCACAAGATCGTGGATATGTACTATGACCCCTCCCTGGGGGCCGAGTCCCTGGCCGACGCCACCTCCATGGAGGACGATGGGCGGGTGCGCACCATGGCCCTGACTGCCATGGGCCTGCCCCTGCTGCTGGCGGCGGCTGTACTCAGCCTCTGCCGTCGGGGCGGCCGGAAATGCTGGCCGGAGCTGCTGGGCGCCCTGGCCGCCGCCGGCGGCGGGACGGTGCTGCTGCTGTACCTGATCCGTCAGGGCCGGTTCCTGCTGCGGGTACATTTGGCGGTGATGATCCCCGCGGCGGTGACGCTGGTGCTGTTCGCCCTGTCCGGCCCCGGCGCGGACGTGGAAAAGCCCCGGCCCTGGATCGGCCGGTGTCTCGTGCTGGTCACGGCGTCGCTGGGCGTGCTGGCGTGCCTGTCCGCCCGGAGCGCCCCCTACGCCGGCCAGTCTGTGTCCCGGGCGGAGGCCTTCGCCTTCCAGCGGGCTACAGAGGGCTACGCCGCCGACCACCCGGATATCTATTTCGTCACCAATTTCATCCGCCACAACCTGGACCCCTTCCACGACCCCGCCGCCTACCCGGAGAACATGCACCGCTGGGGCGACAACGGCGCCACCGTGGACCCGGACCGGCTCTACGCCGACGCCTTCTTCCGCCCGGACGTCCAGTTCATGTACGAGACGCCCAGCACCATCCTGGCGCTGCTGCAGTATCTGTCGCTGGACTTCGGTCCTGTCCAGGCCGCCTGCCTTGCCCAGCCCGCCGCCGCCACCTTCGTGGTGGACATTGACCAGGTGGGACCGGGCGGGGACTACACCGGCTGGTACGAGCAGAACGGCATGACCTACTACTTCCGCCAGGGCCAGGCCCTCACGGGCCCGCAGACCATCGACGGCAAGCAATACACCTTCGCCGGCGCCGGCTTCGACGGCCAGTTCACCGCCGCCCTCTCCCCCGCAGGAGAGCCCATCTATACCACGACCGCCTACAGTCTCCTGGACGGGGACTAAGGCCAAGGAGCTCCATGAAAAAAGTCGCCATCCTTCAATCCAACTACATCCCCTGGAAGGGGTACTTCGACATCATCGGCCTGGTGGACGAGTTCATCCTCTACGACGATATGCAGTACACCCGCCGGGAC
>CANRMG010000040.1 GCA_947631675.1 uncultured Oscillospiraceae bacterium | reverse complement strand
TGGTGATCTTCTCCTCCAAAAACCGGTTGGGGCTGATGGCGGTGAACAGCCGCTTCAAACTGCCGCAGTCACCCCGGCCGGAGGCATAGGAGCTCACCGCCCGGGCGCAGAACAGCACCCCGGCGATGTCCAGCAGCTCCCGGGTGTTGAGCATGCCGCCCATGTCCGCCCGGGCCAGAGCCGGGCGCACGTCCTTCAGTCCGGAGAAGGTGGGGCTGCCCTTCGTCTCCACCATGGTCTTGGCGCTGGTGGTCTCCGCCAGGCGCTCCCGCACCCGGCCCGGCTCCGCCGCCGGGCGCAGCGCCCGGGCCAGGGCCTTGGCCCCGTCGGAGGACGCCTTGGCGGCCAGCAGCTCCAGTACCGCCGGCAGCTCTATGGTCTGCAGGGATTTTTCATACAGGTTCATTTCACACTTTTCCAATAGTCCAGAGAGTGATAGTTTTTATCCGTCTGATACCG
Source organism: uncultured Oscillospiraceae bacterium (assembly GCA_947631675.1). Next base: position 12,224 of record CANRMG010000040.1, on the reverse strand, counting down.
GGCGAACAGCTCCGCCGCACGGCCCAGCCGCGCCAGCGACTCGTCTGCCACGGCGAAGGAGAACTCCCGTTTTGCCGGCGCCTGCACGATGTGGCGCATCGCCGCCAGGGCCGGTCCGTCCAAGGCCACGGAGGCCCCCTCCGCCCCCGGCGCGCATCCGGCGCAGTGTACCATGCCGGAGGCCGGGGAGAACATGGGTCCGTCCGGCTCGGTCCGGCCGCACACGCCGCAGCCGTCCACCTCCGGCTGGTAGCCCTCCAGACACATGAGCCGCAGCTCGAACACCGCCTTCACGTGCTCCGGCGTATAGATGCCCCGGCTCAGGGCGTACAGGGCGTTGAGCGCCAGCTGCAGCGCCGGGCCCGCCGGCTGCTCCTCCTGGCACACCGTGTCCAGCAGCTCCGCGAAATAGGACCCCAGCGCCAGCTGGGCGATGTCCTCCCGCAGGCCCAAAAACTGCTCGATGGTGGACCCCTCGTCCGCCGTCCACCGGCCCCGGTTGCCGAACAGGGTGAACTCCGACCAGCACAGCGCCTGACTGGCCGCCGCCATGCGGCTGCCCCTGCGCAGAGCGCCCCGGGCCTTCACCGTCAGCTTGCCCTCCTCCGCGGTGAGCAGCGTCAGGATGCGGTCCGCCTCCTTGTAGCGCACCTCGCGCAGCACCAGTCCCTTTACCGTCTCAAACATCCTATGTACCGTTTTCCCCGGCTGACCTTCCGCGGAAGGTCAGCTCTTTTCAGGCGCTCCCACGTGCTTATAAAGCATCCAGCACATCGGCTCGCCCGTATCCAAAAACAATTCCCACAAAAGGTCCTGTTGCAATCCGATCACCCCGTGACGTTAGTGTGCCACGGCGGGACGGGTTTCATCACTGGTCGGTGAATCCAAAATTTCGCAGCAGCGCGTCGGAGTCCCGCCAGTTCTCCTTCACCTTCACCCAGGTCTGCAAAAACACCTTCGCGCCCATGAATTCCTCGATGTCCCGGCGGGCAAGCTCGCCGATATGCTTGAGCATGGCGCCCTTTTTGCCGATGATGATGCCCTTGTGGCTCTGCTTTTCACAGTATATGGTCACGTCCATGTCGATGATGCCGCTGTCGTCGTCCCGCTCGGCGAACTTCGTCACCACCACGGCGGTGCCGTGGGGGATCTCCTGGTCCAGGGTGAGCAGCAGCTTCTCCCGGACGATCTCGGCGCAGATCTGCTTTTCCGGCTGGTCGCTTATCACGTCGTCGGGGAAGAGCGCCGGCCCCGGCTGGGCGAACTTGTCCAGCTCCTCCAGCAGCTCCTCCACACCCTCGCCCGTCCTGGCGCTGACGGGCACGATGGCCGCGAAATCGTATTCCGCGCTGTAGGCGGCGATCACCGGCAGCAGGTTCCGCTTATCCTCCACCGTGTCGGCCTTGTTGATGGCCAGCAGGGCGGGCACGCCGTTTTCCCTGATGCGGGCGATGAGCTTTTTCTCGATGTCCCCCACCGTGGGCACCGGCTCCGCCATCAGCACCACCGCGTCCACGTCCGCCACGCTCTGGCGGACCACGTCGTCCATGTAATTGCCCAGCTTCGTCCGGGCCCGGTGGAAGCCCGGGGTGTCGGCAAAGACGAACTGGGTCTCGCCCCGGCTGGCCACCGCCAGGATGCGGGTGCGGGTGGTCTGGGGCTTGGGGGATACGATGGCGATCTTCTCCCCCACCAGGGCGTTGGTCAGCGTGGACTTGCCCACGTTGGGTCGCCCGCAGATGGTTATCATAGCGGTTTTCGTTATCATCGTCAGTCCTCCGTGGCCGTATCCGGCTCAAGCTGGGCCATGATGGCCTTTTCCCGGGCCCGCATGGCCTTTTTCATCTCTCCCTCGTCCACGTGGTCGTAGCCCAGCAGGTGCAGCACGCTGTGGACGGTGAGGTAGCTTATCTCATGGTCCGCCCCGTGGCCGAACCAGGCCCCCTGCTCTTCCGCCCGGGCCACGTTCAGCACCATGTCCCCCAGCAGCAGCCGGCCCGTCTCCGGGTCCGTATCCCCCATGGGAAAGCTCAGCACATCCGTGGGCTTGTCCACGTCCCGAAACTCCTTATTGATGGCGTGTATGCCCTCGTCATCGGTGAGCAGCACCGAAAGCTCGCAAGGCTCGTCCACGCCCTCGGCCCGCAGCACCGCCGTCCCGGCGGCCTTGATGCGCTTTCGCAGTTCGGTCGGGCACTTCACGCCATGCTCGCACCGCAGGGCCAGCCTCAGCTTCTCCATCAGCGGCGGCCTCCGTTATTCCTGTACTTGGGCTTGTACGTCTTCACGGGAGGCTCGTCCTTGGCGTGGCGCTCGTAGGCCTCGATGATGCGCTGGACGATGACGTGGCGCACCACGTCCGCGCCGGTGAGGCGGCAGATGGCGATGTCCTCCACGCCCTCCAGCACCCGCATGGCCTCTTTAAGGCCCGACACCTTGTCCGCGGGCAGGTCTATCTGGGTCACATCGCCGGTGATGACCGCTGTGGATCCGAAGCCCAGACGGGTCAGGAACATCTTCATCTGCTCCCGGCTGGTGTTTTGCGCCTCGTCCAGGATGATGAAGCTGTCGTCCAGCGTCCGGCCGCGCATATAGGCCAGGGGCGCCACCTCGATGTCCCCCCGCTCCAGGTACTTGTTGTATGTCTCCGCCCCCAGCATGTCGAAAAGGGCGTCGTATAAGGGCCGCAGGTACGGGTCTACCTTGCTCTGCAGGTCCCCGGGCAGAAAGCCCAGCCGCTCCCCGGCCTCCACCGCCGGGCGGGTCAGCACGATGCGGTTGACCCGCTTTTCCCGGAAGGCCGCCACGGCGCAGGCCACGGCGAGGTAGGTCTTGCCCGTGCCGGCAGGGCCCACCCCCAGGGTGACGGTGTTGTTTTTGATGGCGTCCACGTATGTCTTCTGGCCGATGGTCTTGGGCTTCACCGGCCGGCCCTTGGCGGTGACGCATATGACGCCCCGGGCCAGGTCGCCGATCTTGTCCTCCTGGCCGGCCATGACCATCTTGATGATGTAGCGCACGTTCTGGCTGTCGATGGCCTCGCCCCGGGCAGCCAGGGACAAAAGCCCGTCGATGGCCTTCTCCGCGTGCATGACGTTCTCCGCCTCGCCAGCGATCTTCAAATTCTCGTCCCGGTTGGTGATGGTCACGCCCAGCTCTGTCTCAATGATGCGCAGATTCTGGTCGAACGAGCCGAATACGCTGATCACGTTCTCCATCCGGTCGATCTGCATGGTTCTCTCTGTCATTGCCACTGTTCCTTCGCACGTATTACTTTATCCCGGACTTCCGCCAGGTCCTGGTCCGTAAAGGGCACGGCCGTGCCGATCTGCTCCCGGCACTCTGCCCGCAGGGTGACGTACAGCGCCCCGTCCGCCTGAGAGGCGGTGAAGCGGCTGGTGAGCACCTGGCCGTCCTCCCCGATAGAGGCGGTCAGCGTCTGCATGAGCTGACCCTCCAGCCCGGCGCGCAGCTCCTTCCCCTCCGCGGGGGCCGTATCGTAGGGCGCATAGGTGATCTTCACCAGCGTCACTGGCAGGGCGAACAGCCCCTCTCTGGCCAGGGTATACTCCTTTATGATTTTATCACAACCAGTGGGACAAATACTACTGTCTTTATAAAAATTTATCCGGCTTTTTCCCACTACCAGGGCCCAGCGCGTCCGCTCCCGGCCGGTATAGGTCTTTTCGGCCAGGGCAAGGGGCGTCTTGGCGGTCAGCTCATACCATGTCCGGGCGGTGACGGCGCCCACGGCCCGGACAGGGCTCTGGACGCCGATGCGGCCGGTGACGTACCCGCCGATGAGCCTCTCTCCGGGCAGGACGGCCCTCGTAGGCTCTGTCAGGGCGGTGCCCTGAAAGGCGTCCACGTGCTCCACGAGCCCCGCCTTGGAAGCCGTGATATGGGCGTACTCCCGCTCTGGCACCACGGGCAGGTGGTCGTACTTCTCCCGGACGATGACCCGGGCGTGGCTGCCCCGGATGGTGACGGTCATCCACCGTATCCCCGGCACCCGCAGGATGACGCCGTTTCGCACCGCGTCCTGGCTCATGGCGGGCCAGTAGGCGCCGATGTCCACCCCGCACTGGCTGAGGGCCTGGCGGATCGGCCCGTCGGGGATGGTGTCGTTGCCCTCGATGTCGATCTCCCATATGAAGGCGCTGCCCACGTATAAGAGCGCCAGCACCAGCACAAGCCCCAGCACGAGGAAATACCGCCGCCGGAGCCTTCCCGCCACGGCGGGCAGACCGTGGCGGCCCGTGACGGTCCCGTCGCAGCCCAGGCTGGCCGCCAGAGGCTCCACCAGCCGGGCCGCCCGCCAGGGTATGCGCACGGTCAATGTGTAGTCTACCGGCGGCCCCGCCTCCCAGAAGGGGATGCCCCGCTCCGCCAGGGCGCACAGAAATTTCTCCGGCGCCGCGCCGGTGATCCGGGCGGTGGCCCAGCCGGTGATATACCGTCCCCAGTTCATTCCAGCTCCACCGCCCACAGATGGCCGGACACCACCATCTCCCGCCGGTTCATGGCCACCAGGCCCAGATTCTCCCCCTTGATAAGGATGCGGCAGCCGGGGCCGGCGGCGGCGATCCGGTCCCCGGCGTACTCCAAAAGCCCCCGGTGGCCCTCCACCAACACCCGCCCGTCCCCGGAGATGGTGATCCGGGGCGCGCTTATAGCCGCCTCGGCGGGAATATCCAGCTTCGAGAGCATCTTCTGCGCGATCGACGTCTTTTCCAAAATCATCACCCGGATGATTTTATGCGGTCCCGGTTCAAAAAAGGACCGGGGCCGCATAGGCTCTGACCATGAAAAAGTACTTGCCTCTTTTGATGGTCCTGGGGCTGTTCGCGGCCCTGCTGTTCTGCTCCGGCCCGGCCGCCGCTGGCGCGAAAAACGCTCTGGCGGTCTGCGGAGCGACGCTGGCGCCCTCCCTGCTGCCCTTTTTCACACTGTCGAACCTATTGTCCGGTCTGGGACTGCCCGACCTGCTGGGCGGCCGTTTGGGCGGGCCCATGAGCCGGCTTTTCCACGTCAGCCCCGCCGGGGCACAGGCCTTCCTCCTGGGCGTCACGGGGGGCTACCCCCTGGGGGCCTCCGCGGCGGCGGACCTGTACCGCACCGGCCGGGTGAGCCGGGCCGAGGCGGAGAGGCTGGCGGCCTTCTGCAACAATTCCGGCCCCGCCTTCATCCTGGGCGCGGCGGGCGCGGTGTTCAAAAGTCCCCGGGCGGGCCTGCTGCTGTACGCCACCCACGTGCTGGGAGCGGCGGCCGTGGGCGTCCTGTTTCGAGGAAAGGACGCTCCCGCCCGGGGCAATGCAGCCCCGTCCGCGCCGCCCCTGCCCTTCGGGAAGGCCATGACCCAGGCCGTGTCCCGGGCCGTGACCGCCACGGTGACCGTGTGCGGCTATGTGGTGCTGTTCGGCGCGTTCATCGGCGTGCTGACGCCCATTCTGCCCCAGGCGCCTCTGGCCCGGGCGCTCATCACCGGCTTTCTGGAGCTGGGCGGCGGCATCGCCGCCTTCCGGGGCCTGTCCCCCACGCCGCTGCATCTCGCCTGCGCGGCCCTGATCCTGGGCTGGGGCGGGCTCTCCGTCCACTGCCAGACCATGGGAGTGCTGGCGGACACGGATATGAGCTGCGCCCGGCACCTTGCGGGCCGGGCGCTGTGCGGCATACTCGCCGCGGTGTTCACTTATCTGGGCGCTGCGCTGCTGCTTTAATAGGGGAACTGGAGGGCCGCGCCGCCGTTGACCGCGTCGTACTCCGCCCCCAGCAGGGTCTGCAGGTCCGTTATGCCCTTCTGGGCCGCCTCATAGGCCCCGGAGGACAGAGGGCCGCCCTGGCCCTGTTCATACATGCTTATGGCGTCCCGGGTGTCCACCACCCGATAGCGGAACGGGGGAGTCGTGTAGCCCTCGTAGTCGCTGGTGTCCACCATGAACAGGGGCCGGTCGCTGACCGCGCTGACCCACACCTCGTTGCTCTCGGTGTCCCGGCTCAGCTGGATGTTGACCACGGCGGAGATATTGGTGTAGTTGTCGTTGAAGCAGCTCATCAGGTTCGACAGGCTGTAGCAGGCCACGCAGTTGGCCTTGGTGCCGTCGGCGCGCTCCACCACCTGCACCTGGATGGGCTGGGGCACCTTCACGCCCCCGCCGATGAGCACGTCCACGCCATTTTCAAAGAGATATTGGGCCAGCTCTGTCTGGCTCTGGCGGGGCTCGGTGTAGTACTGAGTGCTGTCCCACCAGTAGACGAAGCACACCACGATGTCCGCGCCCGCCTCCTTCACGGCGGCGATGTCGGCGTCGATCTTGGCGTAGTCCACTGTCTCCTTTTCGGTCATATAGTCGGTGGTGAGAAGGTCTATGCACCACGGGTCGTCCGCCACGGACACGGGCTGGGCGCCGGTGCCCGCGGTGCCGTATGTATAGCTCAAAAAGGCGATCTTCATGCCGTTTTTCTCCGCCATGGCCAGGGAGCGGCTTCCCTCGGTGCTGTAGGCGCCCAGTGTGCCGAGACCGGTGTTGCGCAGGGTGTCCACCGTCTCCACCAGGCCCGTGAGCCCCCGGTCCAGCAGGTGGTCCGTGGCCACGTTCACCAGGTCGAAACCCACGTCCTTCAGGCCGTCGGACAGCGCCCGGGGCATCTGGTAGGCGTCATAGGCGTCGGAGCTGGTGAGAGTGCCCACCAGGGTGCAGGCCGCCAGATCCGCCTGCTCCACCGCGCCGCGCACGCCGCTGAGCTCATTGGTAAAGTCATAGCTGGTCACGCCGTCCTGGGTGCTCTGGGCCTCGTTGGCCAGGCCCGCCTGGCTCACGATGTCCCCGGCGAAGGACAGCAGCACGCTCTGGGTGTTCCTGTCCGGCTCCGCCGTGGGGGCCGGGGTGGCCGTGGGCTGGGGCGTGGGCGTGACGGACTGGGCCTCGATGGCGGCCTTTATGGCCGCCTTCTGCTCCACATTCGCCCGGTAGTTGAACACGACGATAAATGCCAGTCCCACCAGCAGCAGCACCAGCACCACATACATCACGCCGGTGCCGAAATTACCCTTCTTCACATACTCACCTCAAACTGTTCCAGTTGTCATAATATCCGTATTCTACAACAGTATCCCGAAAAAGAAAAGACTTTTTTCATAAAAAACGGAACACCGCAGGTGTTCCGTTTTTTATGAAGCAGTCACAGCTTGTCGTAGCGCATCAGCATGGCGCAGACCTCTGCCCGCGTGGCCGAGGAGGCGGGCTTCAGGGTGCCGTCAGAGTTCCCCTTGACGATGCCCCTGTCCACGGCCCAGACCATGGCGTCTCTGGCGTAGCTCTGCACGGACGGGCCGTCGGAGAATTTACTGAGACTGCCGTTCACAGAGGGGCTGCCGGCCAGGCGGTAGAGCATGGCGGCCAGCTGCTCGCGGGTGATGCTGCTGTTGGGCGAGAAGGTGGTGTCCGAGGTGCCGCTGACGACCTTGTTGGCGGCCGCCCAGTTCACCGCATCCCGGTAATACTCCTGGGTCAGGTCCGTAAAGGCCGCCGCTACCGGCGCGGCGGGCGAGCCCTCCAGTCGATAGAGCATGGTGACCACCTGACCCCGGCTGGCCGTGGCGTTGGGGCCGAAGCTTGTCTCGGTCTGGCCCTTCACGATCCCCGCCCCATAGGCCGCCATCACGTCGGCATAGTACCAGCTGGAGGAGGCAACGTCCCCAAAGGGATTCTTTACCTCCGGGGCAGGCTCAGGGGTGGGCGTGGGCGTAGCGGTGGGCTTGGGGGTAGGCGTGGGCTTTTGCTCCTGCTGGGCCGGCGGCGTCAGCTTCCCGCCCTGGTCGAACCAGAAGTCCATGTCCACCGTGTCGGCGATGCCATCCACCTTGCCGTAGCCGCACTGCCAGTACTCATAGGCCCCGGCATAGGAGGTCTGCTTGGTGAAATGCGCCAGCCACAGGCGGCCCAGCTGCTCCCGGTACAGGTCCTTGGACAGCATGGAGGGGTTGGAGTAGACCATGCTCTGGTAGCCGTACTTCTCCACCTCGCTGCAGAAGGCGTTGGCGATATCCGTCTTGAGCTGGCGCTCCAGCTCGTACATCTTCAGCCGGCGGCTGCTGCCGGTCACTTCCTCATAGTCGAACACCAGGGGCAGGTCGATATGGTAGCCCTTCACCAGCTTCATCAGGTACTGGGCCTCCTCCCTGGCCTCCTCCTCCGTCAGGGCCTGGGAGAATATGTACGCGCCCACCTTCAGTCCGGCCGCTCTCGCGCCGGCCAGGTTGCGGGCGAAGCAGCTGTCGCTCTTCAGCTCTCCAGAGCCGGTGGTGCGGTAGGCCACCCGGACGATGGCGAACTCCACGCCGCTGGCCGCCACCTGGTTCCAGTCGATGTTCGCGCCCTGATAGGCGGACACGTCCACGCCCAGGCGCAGGGTCTCGCCGGTCTTGAGCTGCCGGGGCACGTAGTCGTCGAAGGATTCGGTGGTCACGGACGCGAGACTTGCCTGGCCCGCCATCATCTTGTCATATACAGGGTCCTCCGGGTCATGGCCCCCCGCCTGGGCCGTCTCCGGCTCATCCTCAGGCTCCTGAAGCTCCTCTTGGGCCTCCTCCGGCACCGGCGGCTCCGGCGTGACGACCACCGGGGGCTCGGTGGGATCGGGCTGGGCCGTCTCCGGCGCGGCCGGCACCTCCGGCGCTGCGGGCGCCTGGGGCGCGGGCACAGGCTCGGGCGCCGCCGCCTCGGGAACAGGCTCTGGCTCGAACACCGGCTCGTCCGGCGCGAAGGGCTCCTCCGCCGCCAGCGCGGCGTTCGTCATGCCAAGCGCCAGCGCCAGGATTAGTGCCAGCGCGAAAACCCTCTTCAAACCATGGGGAATTTTGACCATTTTGTAACCTCTTGGTAATATTTGTAACAAAATTCATCAGTATTGTAACACATCACTCCCTCAAATACAACCCTTTTTTGCCTGTTGGAAGCTTTTCCCAGGGATAACGGGAAAAAACCGCGCATTTTTTCGCCCCATGTGTTACAATGGTCCCATGGACGAAGCTCTTCGGAAAAACATGATATTCGAGGCCGATATAGACGGCTTCACCTCCCAGGGCGCTGGGGTCTGCCGTCTGGACGGGCGGGCGGTGTTCGTGCCCCGGGCCCTGCCGGGCGAGCGGTGGCAGGTGCGGATCGTAAAGGTGACGAAGACGGCGGTCTTCGGCCGGGGAGAGGCGCTTCTGGCCCCCTCCCCCTTCCGCCGGGAGCCCGCCTGCCCCGCCTTTGGCAAGTGCGGCGGCTGCGACTGCCTGCACATGGACTACGAGCTGGAAAAGCGGCTGAAGCTGGACCGGGTCAATGACGCCCTGCGGCGCATCGGCGGCCTGGACCTGCGGGCAGAGCGCATCCTGGGCGCCGACGACGTGGAGGGCTACCGTAACAAGGCCATCTATAACTTCGCTCCCAGGCCCGTGTGCGGCTTTTACCGGTCCCGGAGCCATGAGGTGGTCCCGGCGGACCGGTGCCTGCTCCAGCCGGAATGCTTTGACCGGGCAGCCGGGGCGCTGCTGGGGTGGATGAAAGATACCGGCACGCCCGCCTACGACGAGACCACCGGCCGCGGCCTCATCCGCCACCTCTATCTGCGCCGCACCAGCACCCACTTCGCCGCCTGCATCGTGGCGGCCGGGGACGTGGACATATCCGCCGCGGAGGCCCTGCGCCGGGCCTGTCCGGAGCTGACCGGCGTGCTTTTGTGCGTCAACAAGGCCCCCGGCAATGTGGTCCTGGACGGGCTCATCCGCCTCTTGTGGGGCACGGACACGGTGGAGGAGACCCTGTGCGGGGCGAGACTGACCCTGTCCCCCCTGGCCTTCTTCCAGGTGAACACCGCCCAGGCGGAGCGGCTCTATGCCCTTGCCGGCGAATACGCCGAGCCCGCGGGGAAGACGGTGCTGGACCTGTACTGTGGGGCTGGGGCCATCGGTCTCGCCGTGGCCAGGGACGCTGCGGCACTCATCGGCAGCGACATCGTCCCCGCCGCCATCGACAACGCCCGGGCCAACGCTTTGGCCAACGGCGTGGACGCCCGGTATATCTGCGGCGACGCCAGAGACGTGGCCGCTCAGCTCGCGGCGGAGGGTCTGCGCCCCGACGTGATCATCGCCGACCCGCCCCGGAAGGGCATGGACGAGGCCGTTCTCACGGCCATCGCCGCCATGGCCCCGGAACGACTGGTATACGTCTCCTGCGACCCGGCCACCCTGGCCCGGGATCTGAAGCGGCTGGCTGAGCTCGGCTATGCCGCCCGCCGCTGCGCCGCCGTAGACATGTTCCCCCGTACCTGCCACGTGGAGACGTGCGTGCTTTTGTCCAAACTTAAAGTTGAACACTACATCGAAGTCGATCTGGACCTGGACGAGCTGGATTTAACCTCCGCAGAGACGAAAGCCAGCTACCGGGAAATTAAGGAGTATGTTCAGGAACATTTCGGTCTGAGCGTCAGCAACCTCTATATCGCCCAGGTCAAGCGCAAGTATGGCATCATCGAGCGAGACAATTACAATCTCCCCAAATCGGACGACGCCAGGCAGCCCCAATGCCCACCGGAGAAAGAAAAGGCTATCGTTGAGGCGTTGAGGCATTTCGAGATGATTACGGAGGAACGCAAATGAAAACTCTTCTTTCCTGTGAGTTCAACTTGGATACCGCATGTGTAGAGCTTAGGTACACCGATGGCAGTATGATTTCCATTGATTGCACCACTGTTGAGAACGAGTTTGCAGATAATCTTTATCAGCGGTCAGAGCTTGACTACCTCGTTTACAATGATCCGCTGGCATATGCTGATTTGATTCTCAACGGAGACGCAGTAACCTACTTAAAATCCGTGGCAGAGTGCAGATCTTTAGATTGAGCAAATCCGCCGGTACTTGCATCAAACGATGCTCGTACCGGCGGACATATTAACAATTACATTAGTGTTGCTTCGCCTTATGGTCTGCTAAGACCTTCCCTGCCTTACTCTTAGCCTTGCTGGAAGAGGACTTAGATGCAAGCGTCTTTCCCGCCTTTCCAACTGTACCACCATGATGACGTGCCATGCCTACCCTCCTTTCAAAAAGACTGAAAGAGGGCAGCGAAACCGCCGACACCGCCCGAAATGCTTAATTACCTCTTATCTGCCCGGACCGGAATGCGAAATGCCTTATGCCCACGAGCCTTGGCATAGATTCGTTGTCCGTTGGAGAGTGTGATATACGTCGTGTAGATGTACACCACGGAAGAATCGCCCTGTGAAGAGCGGTCACTTTTTTCCACGTCCTTGTCCTCCTTTCAAGAATTTTTCAGAGACGCAAAACAGATTATTTGCAGACGTATCTCTGAAACCCCTTGAAAAAAGTAGAGACGACCTGTATACTTGTGTAGCCTTTAGGAAAGTATATGGGCGGTTTAGTCGTCAATACTTTTCTCATTTGAGTCCCGGTTGAGTTCCCCCTCATCCGGGACTCATTTTATGTTCTTCGGCAGAACGCCGAGCGAACATCATGTATTGTAGGGCATAGCAGTCGCCCTTGTAAGGTCAAAGACAATTGCCTTTTCGGCCCGAAACAGTTCACCATCTGCCCGATATGTGGACTCTTTGAGGTTCCACCCCATGATCCGTTCTACTGTGTTAAGTAAGTCTCTTGCGTTCCACCGCACAGACAACGCACCAGATGCCTTCGGACGATAGAACACAGTCGCGTTTGGTTCATTTGCCCCACACGCCTGAATTGCGATCTTTCCCGCGTCTGCATTAATTAGAAGCCTAGCATACTCCGGTTCACCGAGCTTGAGTGTCACCGATCGGTTGAAAGTAATGCCATTCGTCGTGAAAGAGACGTACGGAACGCCCTCCGAAAAATCAAAGGCAGTAAAACCTTCCAGACCAAACATCTTACACACCCCCCTCGTCTAAAAATATTATATCATACCTCTCAGCGATATGCAACCTTAAAATCCCAAATAATTATAAAATTTCGCCTGTCTTCGTTTCTCATTTTGAGAAATCTCTTTTCAATTCATCTTTGGCTTTTGCCCTAACCCCCCCCTCTTTCGTCCAATCTATATAAACAGCAGAGTGCTTTTCAAACTATCCGCAATTGCCGACTCACAGTTCCCGTATGATCTCCATAAACTGATCCATCGTATACGCTCCGTCGATACCGAATTCCCGGTTCTTGAACACCATGAAATAGCGGTAGTTGTCGC